>BQIU01000094.1 GCA_021603905.1 Nitrospirales bacterium | reverse complement strand
TTTCCCTGCTCATCTCGTTGGTTCGCATAGGTGGCCAAGAGGTCGGCGACCTCCGCTTTCAGTGCCTGGGCAATCAGCTGTTGGGCGCCCGTCCGAATTAAGTCCGTCAGCGAATCTTTCGTGTCTCGATCTTTTTGCTCCATCTTGGTACGCTCTTGCATCGTGGCGTCTCCTTCTTTTGAGGTTGTGTGTGGATGTCTCGCAACACCCATTGCAACCCGAGACGCCGCGTCTTTTCAACTCACTCCATGCACTACTTTCAAATATAACTCCTAGAGCATTAAAGCCACTTCTAAAGTTGGAGTGAGGTAAGTTTGTCAACTATCACGAACTCAATTAATTTCCAGTTGAGCAATTCAGGCAGGCAGATCGGAAGTATACGTTCCATGCGTCGGAAGTTATTCGAAACGGCTATAGGCCTCAGCGGGAGATTTTTCTGTTTCTTCGGCTGGGTTAACCGAAAAAGCCATTTTCTCAATCTCCTCATCAAAACTCTCAAGCGCTAGTCAATGTGGCCAAAACTGTCTAATCAAGGGGGGATATGTCCTCGGTGTCCCTATTTATACAAAAAGACAATTGAGTTCTCTCTTTTTCAGGATTGCCTTAGTGGGCGGTGAATGTTCAAATAGACTATCTGGTACGATTGTTAAATGCGTTACAGATATTTGCTCAAAATGATTCGCCGGAATGTACGAAAAATGGCAGTCGCTCGCCTATTAAGCATTCCCGTGCATAAGGAGACAAGGCTCTGATGAATTTTTGAAAGATTGCCAACCCCATGGTTAGCGAAGTGGAAGTCGATATTCCTTATGCTTAATCTTTTGATAATCTTTGTGTGAAAATCCTCTCTTGCTCAGCATTGTTGTATGGTGCTACTAATTCGTACATCATACTGTTGAAGTGAGGCTGGGGTCCTGGCCAATATGTGGAAGAGCAATCTTTCATATCTATGAACGCAAATGAGACTACGTTCGTCTTCAAGAAAAAATAGCATGTGAAGTGGCCCCCCAATTCAAATTCTGCATGTTGAGAATATTTTAAGTTAAAAAGGTCATCGTTGAATGAAACACTATCATTCCCCATATTTAGAATCCTACGCCCAAGGAGATGCAAGTGGAGAAAATTACGATAAGGGAATTAGTAATAACTTTGAATTAACCATATTCGAACTTGAGAAGAAAATATTGTTATTGATTTTCAATCGATGGTCTCAACTCGGTTCAAATCTGTCCCTGCTAGACTATGCTTGTGGGACAGGTCGCATTCTTTCCGTATTGAAAGATGTGATCCCGACTAAAGTTGGAATGGATGCGTCAGCTATTCAACTGAAAAAGGCTAAAGAAAAAAACATTGGGGCAGAATTGATCTTAGGAAATATTGTGACAGAATCTCAATTGTTGAGTGGAAGGAAATTCTCTTTTATTACCTCATTCCGACTCTTTCTTAATCTTGAGAAAAAAAATCGTGTGCCTGTTTTAAAAGGTCTTTATGATGTATTGGATGAGAATGGCGTATTGATTCTGGATAATCATATGAATCGCTACTCGTTGTTGGGAATGGTTGCTTGGTTCATGCGCAAGGTATTAGGGTATAAAAAGAAAAGTCAGCTTCAGCCAGGAGAGCGAGGAATTATCGACACGATGTCTGAAGGGGAGTTGCGAGGACATTTGGCCGAAGCCGGATTTGTTGTTCGCGAAGTTCATCGATTATTTGTTTTGCCGGGAAATAAAAACATTCTGTTATTGCCAAGAAACATGTTAATCAAGCTGGAAGAAAAGATATCGAACACTCCAGTTTTAAACAAACTCTCGAAAAATCAGATTTTTGTGTGCCAAAAGAAGTTGTAATCTTTTTTACTGCTTTTCTTCTTCGGTTTACGGATTTCCTGCCATCAGGGTTTTCGCCTTTGTGTCCATAGGCAATAAACATTCCCAAAAACTATAGAATTCAAAACGAGAAGGCGGACAATCGCATGGGGAAATTTCAATAATGGAACATGGTAAGACAGGTCCTAGTATTGCTTATTGGTTATATAATTATGCGCCTGAGTGGGAGGCTTCTTCAAAAGAAGTCGATTGCTTGGTCCATGAAATGGAGGAAGGAAATAGGGTTAACCTCATTACTTGTAACCAGAAAACGACGAAGAAAGTCAGCATCTTTAAGAATACTAAGTTTTTGCCTTTGCCCTATTGCTTGATTCTATTCCCTTTCTTACGAACCTTTGCTTCTCGATTTCAAATCAATCATATTTTTGCGTCTGGGGGAGAACGTCTGTTGACACCGAGACTGTGTTCCATGAATGCTCTCCTCACGATTACGAAAGACACTGTATCGCTAGCGAACGTAGAAAAGAATATTCCCTATCTACGGCAACTAAAATATATTGTTGTTGAATCTGAACGACATCAGGATGTGATGAGTCAATGTAGTTTAGAAGAAAACCGTGTGAAATTAATATACCCTGGTGTAGAATTGAAACCGATCGTACCTGCCACGGGTCCATTTAAAATTCTGTTTGCTACAAGTCCGACATCTCCTTATGACCTCGTGTCGCGAGGCATCTTTCTCATGTTGAATGCGGCAAAACGAGTTCCAGAGGTTCAATTTGTGTTCGTATGGAGAAATAAAAATCTTGCTGAACTACAAGAAGCAATTACACGACTCCGTGTGAAAAACGTTGAGATAAAAAATGGATTAATGGATATGGACAAGATTTATCAAACAGTGCACGCCACAATCCTTCCTGGCCTTGAGTATCATAGTATTAAGCCATCTCCTCATAGTGGCATCGAATCGTTGGCATGGGGTAAGCCCCTGCTTGTGAGTTCGCCAAGCTCTTTGGCTTCACTCGTCCAGCGATATAATTGTGGTATTGTCTTTGAGCCTAGTGTTGATTCTCTACATAGAGGAATTCGTCAGCTTATGAAATGCTATGATGAATATGCCGTGAACTGTCATGCGGTTATTGAGGAAAAGTTTTCCCAGACAATATTTCTTGAAAAGTATCGTCAACTTTATACGACAATGATGGAATCAGGATCGTAAGATAAAAAATGGCAATGGCATATGAGCGGCTCTCGCTCAATTACCATTTGAATTGTTGAGTGTTTCTGGGTGACCACTCCGCGAGCATATGGAAAGAGATGAGTAGAGAAGATGTTTATGGTATTTTTTGATATCTGGTGGGTCCAGTCTGCGATATATGCGTGTCTCTTTATTCCGGATTCTAGCGTTTTCCATCGAAATTTTCGATGTCCTATGCGGTCAAGTTGGGTGCCATCAAAGTAATCGTGCGAGATAAAGAATATATGCCGAAGAAAGGTCTTTCTCGTTAACATTGAACTAAATGTGAGTCAACTGTCTCTCTAAACCAGCCTGCAAAATTTTTCCATCCTATCAAATGTTCTATGAAGTCTACCTAGCAATACAAGGTTGATTCCAGGGTTGAATGTGAGCATGGCTATGACTTCCCAATCATCTCCAAAAACAACGCGTGAGGATTGGAGTGTAAGCCAAGATGATCGGCAATCCTTCTGACTGAGACTGTCACTGCTATAGCCGTTTCAAATAACTTCCGATGTTTGCAGTAGGTAATTATGCTGGGTTGCTTGGATGCCTGTCGTGCTGGCACCAAAAGGATTACCAGGTCATCATTATTGATTGCCCATCAGAAAAGCGTGGTCTTGAGAATGATCGTATCCACTGAGGCCATCTATGATCACAATATTGAGTGACCGTAGGAATTCTCAGTGAAGGTTGAACAGATAAAATGAGTGGTGCGTTGAACGTTCATGGCCTCAGCGCACCACTGGAACGTATTTGGATTCGCTATAGGCACTACAATTCCGGAGTCTTGGCTGTTGATTGTTGATTACATATCCGATGGGAAATTCGGTACACCTATGCTCAATCCTTTTCTTACTCAAGCATAACCTCAAGAATCATGATGGAACGGCCGAAAAAACAAAAGTGTGACAGGTGTGTAAGCGACATTCGTTATCGCGAGCCCGCAATTTCTATCTGCTCATTGACGAAAGGGAGTCCCGTCTTGGAAACAACAAATATAACTAAACGATATCAGGTATGTGTCCTTTCTTGGGTCCTGGTTGGCTGTCTTTCAGTGTTGGTGCCGAATGTCGTTTCTGCAGGGACCGAGGTGGGGTTGTATGATCTGTGGGAAACTCAGGTGACGAATTCCAAAAGTTATTCGAATCCTTTTGACTATAACGTTATTGAATTACGAGCGACATTTACTTCACCTACTGGGAGTAATACTAATTTTTTTGGATTTTATGATGGCAATGGGAAAGGTGGGCAAAACGGTAACGTGTGGAAATTACGCTTCATGCCCGACAAGACTGGGACATGGAAATACAATTACACATGGACGGACGGAACTTCTGGTGGTTCAGGGAGTTTCAATGTTGTGGATACTGGACTTCCTGGACCTCTGAAAGTGGCAAGCGACAATCCATGGTATTTTATGGATTCCCGTAATAAGCCCTTTCATCTTCGAGGATACGATTTACACGGAATCAATTATGACAATTCACATGTCTCCACGAGAACTGGGGGAAGCATCATTGACGAAGAAACTCGTATCAACAGGGTCATTGATCGGGACCTTGTTGGGAATGGGTATAATTTTACGATGGTCATGTTAGAGGTCGACCGCACGAAAAAACGTCCAGATGCTTGGGGAAATCGATCCTTCTGGATCAATTCCAGCGACAAGAAAAGGTTTGATTTGCCTGTTTGGCATACCTGGGAACGAATTATGACAAGGTTAGCAAAGAAGAAAGTGTATTCGATTACATTTGCCGCCATGATTGCTCAGAAGTCTGAGTACTCATTTTCAGAATTTAAGATTTTTCTTCGATATTTTGTGGCACGCTTTGGTGGGTATTACAATTTTTTTGGCTGGAGCCCAAGCTGGGAATGGCACGATATTTGGGGTGGGTCCGAAGTTAATCAAGTGATGTCTTACGTTCATAGTATTGACCCTTGGAGACGACTCCTCAGTAATCATGACTGTTCGCTCAATAGTTTCTCGTCCTGGTTAGGTTTTTCGATGCGACAAACCCCAACAAGAGATATATTCAAGGGAAATTCTCGACAAGCCTTTTGGGCCCAGTTTGAGGATCGTAAGAAATTCTGTGGGCAATCTGGCATTGGTTCAAAATTTGTCAATAAACCCATCATAGGGTCAGAAGATCACTGGGAAGCACCAGGTGGACACAATGACCAACCTAGAAATGCCAGGGAAGTGAGACGTGGAGCCTGGGGAAGTTTGATGGCTGGTGTGTTGCCGCTGTATTCAGAATGGAGTATTTGGATTGGAGGAACAGGAAAAGGCGAGCAAGATTTTCGCCGTATGTTTGACTTTTTTTACTCGAAGACGAAGTATCGCGAATACAAACAGCTTAACTCTCTTGTTTCAAAATCAGGTCGGCAAATTGCCTCTGGGAAAGAGGGGCTTGAATATTTAGTCTACGATGAAAATGGTGGGTCCATTACGATCAATCTTTCAGGTGCGGGGAGTTCAAATACCTATGATGTGCTCTGGTATAACCCTATAACTGGGACAACGCAAAATGGTGGAAAGGTCAAGGGTGGAGGATCTCGAACTCTCTATTCCCCAATATCAGGTGATACGGTCCTTCTCCTTTCCAAAGGGAAGGCAGATACAGTACCTCCTAAGGCTCCTACAGGGCTCATGATTCGGTAGGCCAAGGGTTCTGTTGTCTTAAGTGTTGAATTGTGCGTAGGATATGAGTAATTTGGGCAGGCAATCATGGTCTTGCATGTCTAGCCAGCACGTTTCATAAATATTTCAATTAGATATGTTATTCAAGCCATTTGGCTTAAAATTTTTGGCTTAAAATTATAGATTGCTCTGCTCTTCATTATTTTCCGACTCTGTTTTGCTGAGATGCCAGATGGCCTGGTTGGTATGGTTCTCGATGATCGTTCATGTTGAAATATGCAAACAGAGCATCTCGGAGTTGCTTCATGAACAAGAAGTTCAATGATTTTGAGGAACAACGGGTGATGAATGGCGAAGTTATTCGACATTCATGGTATGATTCGTTTACAAAACTCTCTACATGATCCGATGAAAGACAATTAAACATCAGTTCTTACTGATTCAGAGGAAATTGATGAAGGGCAAAGGCTCGTTCCACAAGGCAGGTATAATCTTTACAGTATTGTGTCTGTGCGGCATTATTTCTTTTACCATAGCAGAAGCCACTTTACGGGTCTTGGGGATTTCATATCCCGTCTTTCATACCTATGATCCGATTAGAGGGAAAGCGCTTTTAGCGGGAAAAGAGGGATGGTATCGTTCTGAAGGCGCGGCGTATATACGGATTAATTCGGCAGGATTTCGAGATCGTGAGCACACAGTGGAAAAGAAGCAGGGCACGTATCGGATTGCAATCTTAGGCGATTCATATATGGAAGCACGCCAGGTTGAGCTGAAGGATACATTTGGACAACGCTTAGAAGATTACCTTCGATCTTGTACGTCTCCCCAGTATAATGAAATAGAAGTGTTGAGTTTTGGACAAGGCGGGTACTCAACAACAGATGAATTGTTAACCCTCAGGCATCATGTTTGGCCATACAAACCTGATATGGTTCTCACGGCCATTTTCCACGGAAACGATTTAGTCGATAATTTCCCGAAAATCAATACATGTCAAGGTCGTGAATGTCCCGACTATCGACGCCCATTTTATTATTGGGATGAAGGACAGTTGAAGCTTGATAGTTCATTTAGAAATTGGACGTTCGAGTCCTTCAAGGATCGAATGTTACTGACTGGGGTTCAGTATTCTCGCACCCTTGAAGTGTTAAATAAGGCCATGCGCGTGATCAATAACTGGCGGGTCAAACAATATACCAATTTTGCGTTTCAGGAAACTGGATTGTCGGAGTGGGTCTATGCTCCTCCTCGTAGTGCTCTGCATCATGAAGCCTGGGCAATGACGGAAGGCATTCTTGAGTTGTTGACTGAGGAAATCTTTGCACATCACGGTGAGCCATTTTGGGCGCTGGTGACCAATCCTAGTCAAATTGATCCTATGCAACGACGTGACTTAAAGGAACGGCTTGGTGTTGATACGCTGGATTATCCCGAACAACGAATCATGAAACTCGGTGGAAAATTACACGTTCCCGTTGTGCCACTTGTGTATGCGTTTCAAAAATATGTGGATGAACATCAAGAATATCTCCATGGATTTCCTAACTATCGAATGGGGGCAGGGCATTGGAATGAAAAAGGGCATGATCTTGCCGCTCATCTCGTCTCAGAAAAAGTTTGTGCTTATCTTACGACACGATAGCACACGTGTTACCCTGTCCTTCTAATGATCCTACAGAAGAGTTTTGTCACGAATGATTTCATCATTCGTATTACCCTATGGCACCTAAGATGATTTCTGATGTCATTTCATTGAAGACATTCTGCTAATCACTTAATGACGGCACTGAAGTCTATCATCGATACGTAAGGATCCCAGCTGAGTTCAGTATTGACGAAGTTGCTGTCTATAGCCAATTCAATTAACTTTCAATGTTTATGTGTGTAATTACGCTGGGTTATTTGAATATCTATAATGGTGGCATTTAAAGGATAGAGTCACCACGAGAGATTGTCCCTCAGTTACGCTTGGTCTTTGGTCAATCGTATCCACTGAGGCCATCTATGATCACTATATAGAATGACCATAGGAATGCTCAGTGAAGGTTGAACAGAGAAAACGAGTGGTGCGTTAAACGTCCATGGCCTTAGCACACGACTGGAACTTGTTTGGATTCGCTATAGTCCGTAGTTTATGTAGATGCTACGGGTCAGTTGAAGAGCAAGAAATGAATGCGGATGAACGAATGCCTGAGGTCACAAGATCTCGCGCGATTGTTGGACTCCTGTTTTAAGGTCGAAGGTATGATTGATGATTCTCGGGGACTCGTTTACGTCCACAAGTATAAGTCTATCATGGCCTACATCGGTTAGATTGAGCAATTTCTCAAAAGGTTTTACACACGTTCACGTGTGTCATACGATAGGTTCCCCAATGGTTACTGATAGATACTTCAAGTCACCAGATACGAACAAGTGAACGGTAGAGAGAGTGAAATATCATGAAGCTGGATCGTCTTGTCGGTAAACGTGTTCTTGTAACAGGAGCGACAGGTTTTGTGGGAGGCCATTTAACGCGTCGTTTGGTGAGTGATGGGGCTCAAGTTCGTATTTTTGTCCGTAAAAGCAGCGATCCGAAAGTCATCGATGCTCACAAGTCTATTGGAGCTGAAATTGTCTATGGTGATATTACTGATCGAGCCGCGGTATTTGAGGTGGTGAAGGATGTTGATAGTATTTTCCATATTGCGGCGCTCTTTCGTTCGGCTAAACATGGTGATCGTACCTACTATGACATCAATGTTGAGGGGACCAGAAATATTCTTGATGCGGCGGAACAGGCTTACGTGAAGAGAGTTGTTCACTGCAGCACAGTCGGAGTTCATAGTCACATTCCGCATCCGCCTGCAGCAGAGGACGAAGACTATCGTCCAGGAGATATTTACCAATTAACGAAATGCGAAGGAGAAAAGTTGGCACGCGGACGGTTTCTGTCTGGCCGTCTTGATGGAACCATCGTCCGGCCTGCTATGATCTGGGGGCAAGGAGATACCAGGACATTAAAACTGTTTAAAGGTCTGGCAAGGCGTCGTTTTCCTATTGTTGGAAATGGACGCACGCTTGTGCATTGGATTGATGTTGATGACTTAGTCGATGGGTTTGTGTTGGCGGCTGAAAATGATGCAGCGAAAAGACAGACGTATATTTTTGCAGGAGAGCGGCCAGTTTCTATTTCTGAATTAGTTTTGACCATTTGCCGTGTGGCTGGTGTGAAGCCTTGGCCGTTCAAAGTGCCAGCCTTACCGATTCAGCTACTTGGATCCCTCACTGAGATTATGTGTAAGCCATTGGGCATTGAGCCTGTACTTCATAGGCGACGAGTCGATTTCTTTACCAAAACGCGTTCGTTCGATACCTCCAAAGCCAAAAGGGAGTTAGGGTTTCATCCCCAGTTAACATTTGAAGCTGAAGTGGAAAAAATATTTAGCTGGTACCGTACCCATGGCTGGCTAGATTAATGTCGATGTCTCCCTGTGTGCTTGCCTCACTCCTAACTTTACGTCATACTGAAACCCGTTACTCATGCAGCGGTTCCGTCTCCTTTGTGGATTGCCGCTAAGTCTTCGTTGCTGATGTCATGAGGAAATTTCCACTCTACTCTCACGCTATACTGTTCCCTGTCGTTTCCATTGTTATTATCGTATTCTTCATCGCTCAACTGGTGGCCATTATTCTCCCGGTTCCATTTTATTACTGGCCGTTTCTGGATTATCCAATGTATAGCAAAACTCGTGCTGAGAATGAGCTCGTCAACGAAAACTTAGAACTCGTTGGGGTCACGTCAGATGGTCAGGAACGACGGATCACTCGACAAGAGCTTGGGCTGAGTTTTTTTAAGTTTAACGACTGGCTTATCCCTCGTCTCCGAGACAATCAAAGCGATCCATCGATTCAACCGTATGTAGAAATATTACGTGTGATCGATCATGGAGCGTTTCAGGCTATTCGTATTCAAGCAGCACCTGTACGAATCAGTCGAACTGGAATTTCTGATGTTCCGATTCAGATTTTTAAGGTCGTTGACTTGCAGTCGATCGGTGGGGGGGGGTGAACATGTGGACTTTCTGGAAATCCTATTGGTTTGCACCAGCTCCATTGTTCAATCTCGCCTGCTGTCGGTTGCTTCTTGTTGGGGTTGAGCTATTACTGTCGGTAGGACGAGAATTCTACCAGGTCGTGTCATATACAGCACACAATGCCCCAATGATGGTGCAGACGCGATACTCCCCTCCGCTTGTTTATAAATTACTGACCCTTCCATTTGGCGAGCCTTTTTTACCATCGGAATTTCTACTTTCCGTGATATTTGTTATCACGATGGGTGCTGGCCTTTCGGCCTTTGTTGGGCTTTTCACCAATCTGAGTCTGATTGTGTTTGTGGTTGGGCAAATATTCATGAGGTCATTCAATTATTCGTTTGGCGAATTTCATCATGTGCAAGCTGTGATGATGATTGCGCTTGCCATTCTTGCGTTGAGTCCATGCGGACGTGTGCTGTCCGTTGATGATCTATTGCGTCGACTTTCGGTTTCGGCGAAACAACGAAAGTTTATCCCTTCTACACTGTTAGAGGAGTCTAGCGAATTCGCTCGATGGCCCGTTTTGCTTATGCAGTGGATTTTTGCTTTATGCTATTTCTCAAGCTTTCTGAGTAAAATGCGTTACTCTGGGTTTGAGTGGGCTAACGGCTTCACGCTGCAATATTATCTGGCACGAGATGGTCTGCGATGGAACAGCTCATTAGGATTATGGTTTGCTGATCATCATTGGTTAGCGTGGCTATCTCAATGGACGGCGTTAGTATTTCAAGGAACGTTTTTTCTCATCGTCATCTTTCCGATTTTGCGATGGGTCTATATTCCCTTGGGTTTCACCTTTCACATTGTCGTATATTTGACGATGCGAGCTCCATTTTTTACCTGGATGGCCATGTATGGAGTGTTTGTGAATTGGAAAGGTGCATTGACCAAATTTTCTTCTCTCTTTTTTGCAAAACCAGAGAAACTCGAAGTCTTATACGATGGACAGTGTCCTCTTTGTATTCGATCGATGACCATTCTTCAATACGGAGATTGGTTTGAGCGGATACGATACTCAAATGTGTTGGATCGTTGGGACGCTTTACGGCAGGAAAGACAAATAGATATTCCATTGTCTGAATTTTTACGTGAAATGTATCTGGTGATGCCAGATGGTTCATTACGCAAAGGGTTTTTTGCGTTTCAGGAGTTAGTGAAGGTTGTTCCACTGTTCTGGTTCGCGGTTCCGTTCTTTTACCTTCCCTTTGCCTCCACGATCGGTCCTAAAGTCTATAAGCTGGTGGCTTCGCGGAGACGTCGATTTGAAGATTGCACCTTCGACACCTGTGCCTCCACGAAACATAAATATTCGAAGCCTTGATGTCAGGGGTTTAGCGGTAAGGGTTGTATGAATGTTATCTGCCGACAATAAATAACATTGATTGATCTCAGTTAGGCATAGGGAAAGGTAAAGTCAAAAATTTGATTTTTAAAGGTGAGGTTGTAAATTTCTACTCAATGGTAATCTGTAATTGCTCTAACACTTCGTGTATGCACAATGATCAAAAAACATTTGTGTGAATGATGAGTCAAAGGTTTTCACCTTTCGATTGTAGCTGGTTTACTGTGTTGGGGATGTTCCGCTTTTAGCTAACTGAGGCAGTCGGCTTATTGACTTCTGTGCCATACGGAATGTTTCGAATGGCATTCGAGTGAATTTGTCAACGAGTCAGCCAAGTCCCATTCAATCTATTGCTTGGTTCGGATCTCCAAAAGCAAGGTTGTCTCCATTCCTTAATAATCCTATCCAAATTTCTTATAGAAACGTTTATCGTCGATTTGACAGAAAAACGGCTGCCGGCTCCTCTGGTGGATTTTCCAATGCGATGGTGACGGTCTGATTAGAAGAGACATCTAGATGTCTCTTCTAATCAGAGATAGCTGTTGCTAGCTCGGAGTTCTATGATAAGGTCGGTGTCTTTTAGATTTTTCTGATAGGTCTTGCGGAAATCGTGCTTATGATTTCGATCATGTCGAATATGCATGGTCCTGGCAGGCTTATTCTAAGTTAGAAGACGCAAGGTTTGCCATTTTTTACAATTGATTTTAGCCCTCTTTCATTTATCTGAGTGTCTGAAATTTTGTGAGACCATTGTGAATTATTCGATCCCCCCTCTCCACAAACAATACCTAAAATGGCGTTCTGGTGTTGTATGTTTCCTTCTTATGCTTTTGAATCTGTTCGGACCTATCAACGGTTGGGCTCAATCCTTTTCAGATACGGGTTCTTTCTCATATACAGGCAGTCATAACCCCGTGAATCCAACCCTTATTTATCCTAGATTTCGTCAAGATCTTCCAGGTAAAGGGTTGAAAGCTGGTCCGGTTCGACTGCATCCATTCTTGGGTTTGGCTGAAGTCTATACGGATAATGTATTCAGAACGAAGAAAAGGAGGCGGGGCGACTTCTTAACCACGATCGCTCCTGGCCTTCAAGCATCTCTCCCGATTGGTGAAAGACATAAGCTGCTATTTGATTATCGCGCGGCACAATTTCTTTATGGAAAGTTTTCTGAAAATAATGCGTTGGCTCAAAATGGTGTCGGCCTCCTACGTTTAGACTTCCCTGGTGGTCTCAAGGTCGATTTTCAGGCAGAGCATGTTGAAGGTTTTGATCCCAGAGGATCAGAACTTGATATTCAGCAACAGGATATTACGAAATGGAGGTCGGACCTGATTAAAGTTCAGGCTGAAATGCTTGGCCCCCAAATTGGTCTACGTATCGGAATTAACTATGCTCGGTTGCATTATAGAAATAACAATCAAGCCGCGCCACGAGATCAGAACTTTGGCTCGGTTGATATGACGGTTATTGTGCCAGCGAGTCAAGGCGTCTCTGCACTGCTTGGTGTACAGGTTGCTGATGTAAACTATGATGAAAATACACAACTGAATAGTTTCTCGTATGGTATATTTACGGGATTTAGACTCGAAGCGAAGAGGCAACTCACAGGAGAATTTAATTTAGGATATACAGTACTAAACTTTGACCGTTCCCCAGCATCAGACCCGGCCCAAGTGATAGATCTGATGCAAAGAAGCTTGAGTGTTGGTGGAAAACAGGAGGAATTACTGTTTATGAGAGGAGATTTGAGATGGAGACCAACGTCTCAATTAGATTTCCGCCTTATCCCTTTTAGATTTATCCAGCAATCTGCGGTATTTAATACCTCAACATTTACACAGACGGGAGTTGGAATCACTGCGCGCAAGGTATTCAGAAAAGGGCTTTCGAGCAGAGGGTCCTTTCTTTATTCCAATAGCGACTTTTCGAGTTCGAGAAATGATGATCGATTTCGTTGGAGAATAGAGCTGGACTATCGAACGGTGAAATGGCTAGGTTTTAAAATCGCGTATTCATTTGAGAGAAGAGCTTCAAGTCAGAATCAATTCGATTTTTATAGTAATACGATTATGTTTTCGGTCCAATGCCTGCTGTAAGTTCACAGGCAGGCTATCTGTCTCTCCAGCCCTTGTGTGTCTGTAGGGTTGTATCCTTTGCCAGTTATTGTCCTAGTGATAAACCGCCACAAGCTGGTCCTTCCTCAGCTTCAGGATGGGCTTGTTCAAAGCCTTTGTGCTCCGATGCCTTTGAGAAGGAATCCCTCTGTCTGGGAATGCCAACCTGGCTCGTTGGTAGGAACCCCTAAGTCTGTGGTGGTTAGTGCTATCCACGGTTTTTCCCAGATTTCGGCTTATTATGTTATGTGACCTTTTTCCAGAGAAGACCAGGGTTCGAGTTGCACTATATGTTCAATTCAAGTAGCTTTCTAGGCAACAAATCCAACCTGTAGTTGTTTGAGTGATATTTGGCTGTCGATCAAGTCTGTATAGGAAACAGATGAATTTCAACTCTAAGAGCTGGAGTAATTTTCAATTTAATGCGATGACATTGGGTTTCACGCTTTCCTGGCGATAGCCTTATGGAAAAGTTGAATACGTACTAATTGAGAGACAAGGTTAACGGTAGCTCTTTATGTTGCTACGAGTAGTATGTAAGAAAGAAACTAAAAACTCTGGGAGGTAAATGGTGAAAGTCTTAGTTACTGGTCAGAATGGCTATATTGGTAGCGTTCTTGTTCCAATGTTGCTCGCCGATGGTCATGAGGTTATAGGGTTAGATACAGACCTTTTTGCAGACTGTATCTTTGGTGATTATGATGTTCCGCGATTTCCTTCTCTCAATATCGATATTCGTGATACATCTGCCTTTGAGCTAGAAGGGTTTGATGCGGTCATTCATTTGGCCGGGCTGTCCAACGATCCTTTAGGAGACCTCGATCCAACGCTTACTTATGAAATTAACCATGCAGCTTCTGTCCGGCTTGCTGAGAAAGCTAAAGCTGCCGGTGTTTCTCGCTTTCTTTTTTCTTCCTCTTGTAGTAATTATGGTGCTTCTGGAGATAATTTCCTTACCGAGGATTCAGCGTTGAATCCCGTTACGCCTTATGGCGAATCAAAGGTTTGGGTAGAAAGAGACCTGCAAAAACTTGCTGATAGCACTTTTCATCCTACATTCTTACGGAATGCGACGGTGTATGGCATTTCCCCTCGACTGCGAGTGGACCTTGTCCTTAATAATTTGATGGCGTCTGCCGTGACAACAGGTCGTGTACTTATGAAAAGTGACGGAACTCCTTGGCGTCCGATTGTGCATGTTGAGGATGTTTCAAGAGCATTTTTAGCAGTGCTTGAAGCCCCAGTAGAGGTCATTCATAATCAAGCATTTAATATTGGACGCACACAGGAAAACTATCGAATTCGTGAGTTAGGGGAAATTGTGAAAGAAACTGTCCCTGGTTGTGAAATAGAATATGCTGAGGGAGCCGGTCCGGATAAGCGCTGCTATCGAGTTGACTGCAGTAAGGTTAGCCGTAAGCTTCCAGGCTTTCAACCGCGCTGGGATGCACGTGCAGGGGCGAAGGAAATCTACGAAGCGTATCAATCAGCGAAAATCACTGATGAAATCTTAACAAAACCACGATTTGTGCGCATGAGTCAGTTGAGAACGCTTTTAGACGAAGGACATGTCACTGATCAACTTCGCTGGTCTGAATCTAAGCTTCCTGTCTAGTCATGTGTGAAAATAGCATGGTGATTCATTAAATTACCTAAGGTCCATGAGAGTATGAAGTGGGCCCAAAGACAACGGTGCCTGGCGCTTGGGAAAGATCGTTTATGAGGTTTTAGAGAGCCAGATCTTTTGCCGTGGCCAAGTTTGAGCTTGATTTTTGGTGCCATATTAGTTGTAAATACGGTATTCCACGTCTGGGGTTTGCCCATAGTTGATAAATAGTAAGATTTTCTTACCTTCTTTAAATGAACGCATTATATAACATGCAGTTCGCTCTCCCTAAGCAAAAGCAATTGTTGCTGCACGTTCAGACCGCCAAAACGCTCCTGTGTTTTTTGGCGTTTATGCTGAGTACCTTTTTGGGCGGAGGAAATGTTGTTGCTCAAACAGTTATTCCGCAAAGTGGGTGGAGTCTGCACCATGTGGATAGTGAAGAAGTGGTTGGAGAAAATGGAGCCGCAGTCAATGCGTTTGATGGAGATGGTGGTACGCATTGGGTGACGCAATGGTCGGGTGGGCCAGCGCCGCCCTATCCTCATGATCTCCAGATAGA
>BQIU01000093.1 GCA_021603905.1 Nitrospirales bacterium | reverse complement strand
CTTCGGAGTCTGAAGTTGAAGACGCATCCGCCATGGAACGGCCCGTATAGTTGATGAACACGTCATCCAAGCGTGGCCGATGATATTCAATGCCGTCTAATCGACAACCAAGACGGTTTGTTGCCTCAAACAGAGCGGGTAAGGCCTTCTCAGGCGCATCAACTCGAATATCTAACCCCTGTTCATGCGATCGAATCGACCGGACGAACGACAGACTTTTTATTTCTTCTGCCAATTTCTCACGTAACACAGGATCGGCATCGCTTAATGTCAAAGACACGCCGTCCCCGCCTAACCCTGCCTTTAATTCCTTAGGTGAACCCGTTACTCGAATCGTTCCACCATCAATAATGGCAATGCGATCACACAACTGATCAGCTTCATCCAAGTAATTGGTCGTCAGCACAATTGTCATGCCCTGATCACGGAGTCGACGCACGTAATCCCAAACATTCAACCGACTTTGGACATCGAGTCCTAACGTGGGTTCGTCCAAAAAAAGAACTTTGGGGTTGGGCAAAAGCCCGCAAGCAATATCAAGCTTTCGCTTCATGCCACCTGAGTATGTCTTGGCGACTCGATCGGCGTGGTCTTCCAAGTCCACGAGCTTGAGCAGTTCCTGAATCCGTCGAATAGCTTCTTCCTTTGGTAAATGATAGAGGTCACCCAGAAGCAACAAATGCTCTCTACCCGTCAGGAACCGATCAATGGCTCGTTCCTGTGGAACATACCCGATCAATTGCCGAACCGTATCGGCTTCAGCCACCACATCATGACCAAAAATGGTTGCTCGGCCGCTCGTGGGTTTTAAGGTGGTAATCAGAATTCGCAGGGTGGTGCTTTTCCCAGCCCCGTTTGGACCAAGAAGACCAAAGATTTCACCGGTTTGGATAGTTAACGATAAATCCTGAACCGCGGTAAGACTATCGTACGTCTTACACAATCCGGTCACTTCAATGGCAACTGATGAGGTGGCCACAGAAATTACCCTTGAGCGGAAGATTGAAGATCGGCAAGCTTAAATTTCAAAAGATCTGTTAAGCGGCGTGCCCGTTGAACAAGATGCTCAGCTTCGAGCAAAAACTGCTTTTCTAATGGCGTGAGATCCAGACCAGCGGATAAACTATTCACTAACACCCCATCATCGAGGTTCTCGGAGGTTAGGAGCTCACTGAGATCCTTGGCTTTTTTCAAATCTAAATACGATACGGCCATCTCAACAAGTTTGGTTCGAATGACTGATTCAAGCGTCAGAGATTCCTCTGTATCCGGAATTAATTGGATTTTCGCTTGCCGATACGGTGTGACAACCGATTGTTCGTCATACCTAACACGGCACAGTCCTTTCAAGACAATATTATATCGACCATCAGACAGTTTCTTGGCACTCACAATCCGTCCTACACAACCCAAATCGTGAATGGGGGGGGCTTGATAATACTGATTTTCCCATCCATCTTTCAGTAATGCCATGCCTATACAATCGCCCTTTTCTACCGTATCCTCTATCATCTCTCGATATCGCGGCTCAAAAATATGGAGTGGTAAGTAGGTATGCGGGAAAAAGACAACATTCGGCAACGGGAAAAAAGGAATGACATCAGGGATCGAAAACGCCTCTGATGGAGTCGAATGCGCGTCTGAAAACATGGGCTACGATAGCCGAGGGTTTTCTCCAATGTCAACGATGCCTTCAAGAGTGATCGTCTAGTGAACAGTCGAAACACTTCTTAAATCAAGGGATTTGCGCTCACCTGAGCTCCATGCTATAAGCCCGGCCAAGATTCCATGCACACATTTTTCTCTTTTGGCTTCGTCGACTCGTTATCTCAGAGAGCCTTCTTCCTCGCCTTTATCTGCGTTGTTGAATTGATGGGGGGAAACTCCCGCATGGCCGTTGCTGGTAATACCGAACATCAAGCCAAACCAGCCTTCCAAGATGCACGTGCAGGCTACACGTACACCTTCCCGTACGACCACGGAGCCCATGAAAGTTTTTTAACGGAATGGTGGTACTTTACCGGGCATTTATTCACTCCAGATGATCGACGATTTGGTTATGAGTTAACCTTTTTTCGTCGAGCCATTGATGATGAACGTGTCTGGTCCAATCCCTCTCAATGGGCCATACGCCAACTTTATCTCGCACATTTTGCTTTAACTGATGAACAAAACGAGGACTTTCGATTTGCTGAAAAGATCAGCCGTGAAGCCCTGGGAAAAGCCGGCGCAACACAGGGAGGATTACATACCTGGATCGATCAGTGGTCTGTAATCGCTAGCGATCAGGACCCTCAAGAATTTCATTTACAAGCCGAAGTAGACAATTTTTCTATTGATTTGATTACACATTCTTCCAAATCACCAGTCATTCATGGCCTCAACGGGATTAGCCGAAAGGGGACTCGCGCCAAACACGCCTCACATTACTACTCCCTGACTCGATTGAACACCACAGGAACTCTTCAATTAGATGGCAAGGAATTTACAGTCACCGGCACAAGTTGGATGGACCATGAATTTGCCTCTTCAGAATTAGAAGACGGACTCGTGGGGTGGGATTGGTTTAGCCTTCAACTCGATTCCGGACATGAAATTATGACTTACTGGCTCCGTCAAGAAGATGGAACGTTTTCCCCTGTCTCCAGTGGGACGTTGATTTTTCCAAACGGATCCTCACAACACTTGACGCGTGAAAATCTCGCCATCACCATACTCGATCACTGGGAAAGTCCAAAAAGCGGGGCACGATATCCCAGTCAGTGGACCTTAGCCATTCAATCTCCTCATATTCGATTACGCATTACCCCTCGCATAAACGATCAAGAATTACGCACGGATCGAAGTACTCAAGTGACATATTGGGAAGGGGCCGTTGATACGTCTGGGACATTTAAACAGAAGCCGGTCAAAGGAATGGGATACGTGGAATTAACGGGTTATGACAAAAACTATTAACCGAGGCGTTATTGCCGGATACCAAGCATTATGCGTATGGTGCCAAACCGAGCATCTATTATGTCTACCATTCATTTCTCATTGTAAAAACCGTCCCTTGGGATACTCGTCGTGAACGAAGAAAAAGCTCATTATCATCCTAGAAATGCTTGGTGGCTGACCATTGTGTTGATTGGGGTACTCATCGGGTGTGGTGAACGAAGTAGCACGATTGTGTCGATTGCTCTTCATCCGACTAAGCCCAACATTGTCTACGTGGCAACAGATGAAGCCGTATATAAGTCACGTGATACCGGAAAAAGTTGGGAACGCTTTGAAGGGGAACTCTCACGAACACGCGTGATTAGTCTAGCTATTGACCCTGAGCTTCCAGCCACGATCGTGGCCGGCACGAATGGAGATGGGACGTATATCAGTCCAGATGGGGGACGAATCTGGCATCAGTTTAACCAAGGCCTACAAAAAGGCACCATTTCAGCAATCGTCAATCAAGTGGCGTTTCACCCCCATGGGAGTCAAACCCTGTATGCCGCAACGACGGTAGGGGTATTTCGAAGTACAGACGGCGGTCGCACGTGGTCGGAGCGTATGTCGGGCATGACCGAAATTAATTTTGTCGTCTCCCTCGCCATCGATCCTCTCAACCCAGATATTCTCTATGCAGGAACGACCGGAGGGGTCTATCGTTCCAAAAACGGAGCGAAGGGTTGGGTCAAAGTGACGGAAGGCATGGTCGCCTTTGATGCCAAAATGGCTTCCATGGCCATGGGAGTCAATAGCCTCGCCATTGATCCTCGCAGCACCCGCACCATTTATGCCGGAACAACCCAAGGTCTCTTCAAAAGTACAAATCGAGGAAATAATTGGGCAAAAATTGGAAAAGCTCTTGGGGATGGGTATGTCAGTGCCATTCAACTGGACCCGTCGAACCCTTCCACTATCTACCTCGCAACAAGTCAAGGTGTGAAAAAAAGTACCGATGCTGGAGAAACTTGGAGCCTACAAAGCTCAGGTATTGACGCGACCAGTATTCGAAGCATTCAACTCAACCCCCAAGACTCAAACTCCCTCTACATCGGAACCAACGGAGGCGGTTTGTACCGATCAGAGGATGGAGGCGACACTTGGACAAAGCTCCCGCTCACGCCCTCGGCACATTAGATCACCTTTACTGTAAATATAAGTCCATACCCAATACCACACCTACACACGGCACAAGTAAAATGCTCCTGTACAACGAGTAGGTGCCATCCTTCCCTTTCTCTTTCACCTTCGTGTATAACATTATTATCAGCCACCGACATTTAAAAATTCTAGATGAATGAATTTCGGGGTTTCGTTCGATCGACGACGAACCTATGCGTCCGCTCGTCAAAATCACGAAAGTCCATATTTATCTCAAGAAAATTTGTGAGAAGCCCAAGACTTTTTGAGCAAGGCCGATCGTAACGAACGGACTTTCTCCAAATAATGGTAGAGGCTCCTTACAGACTCAAACTTGAGTAACACCTTTGTTTTGTAAAGGAGCCCCTATGGCAAAGGAATCAAGACAGCGTCATGTTGACGTGAAGTTTCTGAAGGACCAGATCTCCACATATCGACGTCTGATGCGTCGTGTCACTCCGGGGCCCTGGTTTGAATACCGTGGATTGATTTGGTCTGAGCCGCGTGAAGGCCAGCCGGTAGCGTCAGTCCGGCATGAAGATTTGTATTTTGGGACAAAGTCTGGAGAGTCGAAAGAATGCGTGGCAAACAGCGATTACATTACGGCGTTAAACCCGAAAGATTTCCAGGAATTTCTCTCTCAAATTGATACGTTAGTGAAAAACTTTGATCAGAAGAAAAAATCTACGACCTAGTCAAAACGACAAAATAACCATCAACGGCATGTATTCAGATAAAAAGTGTTGTTTCCGCCCCGGCCGTTAGCAAAAGAATCGCCGGAAGCCCCATGACTTCATCCACGTGTTTGGCGACAACATCAGCGTCGACCCCCATATACTCCAACCCCGCACTACACGCCACAACTCGAAACTGTCCAACCTTTTTGGCCTCGTCCAACATGTCCGTAATCAGAGGAACATTTCGTTCCTTGATCAGCTTTGCGACTTCAGCAGCCTGACTTTCGTATTCAGGAGGGAAGTCCAATTCATTGAGACGACCTTCGGATAACTTTTTGATCGTCCAGAAAAGCAATACCACAGTCACATCTTTATCCATCGCCGCTGCCGTCAACCCCAACGTCGCAACCTGATGAAGTTTGTCGTACGTCGCGTTGTGAGCAAAGATAATAAACCGTGGCTTTGGGCTCAACATACCCTCTTATTCTGCAACAAATACAGGCTAGCAAATGACGCATTCATCAACAAAAGCTTTGAAAATATTTGTTAGCCAAACAAGGCTCTTCTATTGTTACTGAATGCCTTAACCTCGTGAAACAAGTATCTGAAATGGAAAAGACCTCTATCCTACCCACTAGGTAGTGGAGCATACACAACAATCTGATAGATGACACGTTACCGACGGGAAGGTTGAATCAATGGTTGCGATTGCCGTCGTGTCAGGGACCAGTTGTCTTCTTCAAACATCAAACAACACTTCAACCGTCCGCAGACACCAATACGGTGGCTATCCCCTCCGGACCATTGCCCTTCAGGACGTCCATTCTTGTTAGGATTAATCGGCTTAAAATCTGTGAGAAAACTGGCGCAGCACAAGACAAGTCCGCACGTATCAACTCCACTGAGTCGCCCGGCTTCTTCACGACTTGAAATTTGTCTCATCTCGATTCTGCAGCCAAATCGCCGCGCTAAGTCTTTGACTAATTGCCGAAAATCTACACGACCTTCAGCAGTATAGGTAAAGGTTAAGGTCCGGCGTTGAAAGGCACTGTAGACTTCCACCAATTTCATGTCGAGGCCAAGGGATGCCATGAGTTCCAGACAATACTCCCGACCTTCTTCAACTAACTTTTCATGACGTTCAATTGTCCGTGTATCTTCCTCTGTGGCTTTTCGCAGCGTGGACCGCATCACACGCATGGGGGGGGTAAAGGGCAGAAATTGTGCTTCGGAATACACCTTGCCATAGGTTTGATCATTGTCCAGAGCCAGAATGACATAATCACCTATCCGCAGGGTGTGGTCACTCGTGCGAGTTTTTTTGACTTCCCCCGTATCTCGGACTTTCACCCCAACAACGGCTACAGTTTGGCCATCGACAACTTCATCTTGGTCTTGATCTATCATGAGAATCATCCTCATTCATAATTATGAGCCAACCTTCAGGATTGAGGCCCCTATCATACCTAAGTTTCTAATGGAGTCCAAGCCAAACAATTACAATTAAATCAATAGCTTGAAAAGATATAACCTCAAGTAGGACGTCACAGACTCACGATTGTCTGGACCGACTTAAAAATGAGGGAAGTGAATGATCGTGTTGAAACAGTTGGAAAGGCGACAAAGAATCAGCGGATGACAAAACGTGGATGCCCCCCTTCTCACCGGGACGAAATATGTCGAGTGCTTGAGCATAATGGTATGCGCACCCCAGAGGGTTAAGAGAATTCCTCAAGGAATCCGGCTGATCCCAATGTGCGGTAATGAGCGACGTTCTTGCCGGATTTCGGTGGCTAAACATAAATGACAGGTGATCAGGGTACCAATCAGCTCCCCCCGTCGCATATGAGACAAACAACTTCGCGTTGGCACTCGCACACAGTTCAGCTAAATATTGGTTCGTGAGATAGCCATTTTCTCCAACTTCGAGCCAGGTCCCTGGGTGCGATAAACAGGCATGGGCTGTGTAGCTACGGACTTCTTTGAGTTGCTGCTGTGAGGCCAACACGGTGGAAAGAGGACCATAACGCGAAACAAGATCCGTAATAATTCCATCCTGTAATGGAGACTGCCCTGCATTGGTTGGCCCGCTATCCGCATGGACCAACGTATTATGTCCACGGTCAGCAATCAAATAACAATTTCGCGGCAATGCCAAATCGCAAGGGTCTTCGCCATAGAAGGGGACTGAGACAACTTCTCCTCCATTAAATTTCCATGTATCACCATGCGCCAGTTCCTTCACATCCGTGAATCCCAACTCCCGTAGAAGTGAGACATAATCGTAATACAATGTTTGCCGATTCTTGCGACTGGGGACAAAAATCGGAATGTCCTTCGGCAAATGGAAAAGGGTGCGTGGATCAACATGATCATCATGATCATGAGTCAAAAAGATAGCCGCTGGACGCGGTAGAAGATTCATCCACAGTGATGGAGTGGGAGACTCGGCAAACCATGGCATCAACCAAGGGTCCACCCAGAAAAACTGATCACGCTGTCGATACATGAGAGCCGCATGGCCAAGATGAATGACATCTTGATCCTGGGTATGACGCAGCCACTGCTCTCTGACTGAACTCGTCGGAGTCACGGCCAAACACTCACTGTCCCGCAACAATTCGAAAAATTTCGTTAAATGTCGTTCCGTCTCTCGCCCTGATGCCGTTGCCACTGTTTGGATTTCCGCCACCGTTCGCGTGCCATCCAAAAACCCTAAAAACTTCCCAATCATCGGAGCAATTGGCCGTTCAAACATAAAAGGAACCGCATTACGGGTCGCCGCGTTAAAAATGCGTAAACCAGCATAGGACATCGTGGCTGATAATCTCGCATCAGAAGGATACGTCCATTGAAACGTGCCGTCTGGCTGCCGGCCGCATTGAATATGGGCTTTTAATTGAGGACGTGACGCCACCACCTCGGCATACGCGTCTTCTAACCGTCGAGATACAGCAGGATCATCCAACGGGGCACGATGAGCGAGAATATCGCTGATGGCGGTCTCCACAGAACTCAATAAAATACTGTGGACCTGGTGCAAGCTGGCCACCACCTGCGGATCCACTCCTCCAAGAAACGGAAGAGGGCCGGGAGGTTCCGAACTTTCTAGTTGGACCCATACCCATGGGTGAAGCCCAACGTAGTGACTTGCTTGATAAATATCCCACGTACTCATTCGTAATCTCGTATTTCGTCGTTCGATGCTCGTCGTTCGTGAAGCGTGAAACGGATCTCGTTACAGAGAAACTAAAACATGTAAGGCTTTTACCTCTCTCATTTTCCATCTTTCGCTTCACGCTTCACAAATCACGCTCCACGCTTGCTGACTGTTGGCTCATAAAGCACTTGCACGACATTTCCATCCGGGTCGGCCAGATAAAACGAATAACTGCCATCGCGATGCTGTTTGAGCGGCTTCACAATGGAAACACCATCGGCCTGAACACGCTGAAAAATCGCATCAACATTGGCTGGAGCATCAATCAAGAACCCCAAATGGTCTAAAAATTGACCTGTTTGACCAGAAAAAGCCACAAGGTTCTTATCGGGTATTTGGTGGAGAGCTAAATTATCTGTTCCGGAACTCAGATACACATTATGAGAGTCAGGCTGCCAAACCACCTTCATGTCAAACACCTGTTCATAGAACTTTTGCGACACCTCAATGTCCTTCACATTTAACGCCAGATGTCGAAGACCTAATATGCCTGTTTGACTCATCACGCTCTCACTTTGTCCTCATTGAATGAATGAAACGACAACGTTCTCGGCTCATTGGATGGCCATCATACCCAGGGCTCGATGCAGGGGCAACCCCTTCATGTGACAGGGAGTGTTTATGGTATGGTTACCCTATACTCTTGAATGAATACGTATACGGTTAGTGAAAATTGATTAGGAGGAACGAGAGAATGAACGAGTCAATCCTACGATGTACCCTCATGACACTGCTCTTCTGGGGGACAGGAATTCTACCGGCCAATGCCGATTCTTCTCCAACCGAAATTACGGGAAAGGATGGTGCGCCGATGGTGCTCGTCCCAGAAGGCAATTTCCCCATGGGTGTCCCCAGTGGAGCACGTGATGGGGGTGTTGATGAACGGCCGAATCATGAGGTCTTTCTTGATACCTTCTATATCGACAAATATGAAGTCACCAACGGACGGTACTTGCAGTTCATCACAGACACTGGGCACCGTTCCCCGCACCATCCAACGGATTCCACAAAAAACCTCTGGCAAGGGAATACGATGCCGGAATCGGTCATTGATCTTCCAGTCATCAACGTCGATTGGTACGATGCCGATGCCTACTGCAAGTGGGCTGGGAAACGTCTTCCGACCGAAGCAGAATGGGAAAAGGCCGCAAAAGGGCCGAATGAATGGCGTTTTCCATGGGGAGACGTCGAACCGACAGATAAACACTTGAACTATAATCAGACAACCTGGCGTGGAGAAGCGACGCTCGTGCCAGTCGGTATTTATGAAGCCGGTAAGAGCCCCTACGGCGCCTATGACATGTCAGGCAATGTGTGGGAATGGGTTGCCGATTGGTATGACGCAGGGTATTACGCAAAGAGTCCAGACCGAAACCCCAAAGGTCCTCAAACTGGAGGCTTTAAAGTCCTCCGCAGCTCAGGCTGGCAAGGAGAAACCCCACAAGCCCGGGTCTTTACTCGGATTAAAAGTAAGCCTCTAGATCGGAACCACTCCACGGGATTTCGGTGTGCGAAAGATACGGAAAAGACCGCGGAAGGTCAGGGGTAAGTCGCAACCGTACAAGTCGTTGTTTTCCCCTTTGACTTGTGGTAGAACGCCAGTTATGGATAAGGAAACACGATCATTTCTGACAGAGAAGTTTGAGGCGATCGATTCAAAGTTTGATAAGATTGACGAGAAGTTCGACGCCATTGATTCCAAGTTCGAACATATACAACAGCACATTGATGTTAAAGCCGTTGAAAACCGTCGACATTTTGAAGTGGTAGCTGAGGGGTTACGGAGTGATATCCAACAGATCGCGGAAGGCCATCAAGTTCTGTTGGATGGGCAAAATCGAATTGAGGCTCGCTTACCGAACGCGTGAACGAGGTGGAACGCGAACTAGGGGCCATGATCACATTTTCCTATGCCGACCTTGACCGACGCATTCATAATCTCGAAGATACGGTTTCGACTCTCACATCACGCATTGAACACATAGAATCGCGATTCAAGTAATCTTTCCTACCAAACCTTCCCATTTTTTCCAAAGTTATCCCGATTCACCCTTTCACGCACACCACCTGACGAAGAGTGTACGATTTCAACCAGATCCCGTTGAGCATTCATCACATCAGAGATGGGTTTATACGCTTACGGGGTCTCGTCGATGACGTCAGCATCCTTAGGCATACCGTTCCTCGAAAAATCAGTCTTACGCCATTTTTCTTTCCGGTCGAGCAGAGGCCATGGACCAGTTTTTCTCGCTATTCATCACTGAGCCTAAATATCCTAGGCCACCCACGTGAAGGTGGCAATGACCCTTCATCTCGACCTACGTCAAAGACGATATTTTTGTCTTCGTACAGCCGTGTTCGCTCATTGAAGGGGATGGATTATTTCGACGGTTCAACATGAAGGCCGAATTTATCGAGCCGGACTGGTATCGATTTAAGATGGACGCCAACCATTTACAGCAAACACGTGAATGTGATTTTGTTGGATAAGCGTTATTCAGGAAAATGGCAGTCTTTACTGGTGCATGCAAAGATTCCCTTATAAACTAAAAATCAAAAGCAGATTTAATAATATTATTGAGCGGCGCTTTTAGTGAGCTTTATCTTTATAATGAACAGGCTAAAAGAAATAAATTTAGGCATACCAATGGGGAATAATGGCTCGTAAGCTCCCACCCGCAGATGTAAAAATACTCTACGCAAAAGCTGCGGGGCGATGCGCCTTTTCATCTTGTCGTGTCAATGTTGTACTGGATGGCACTGAGGGAGATAAGTCCAAACAGATAGGTAAAATAGCCCATATCGTGGCACACCGCCCAAATGGACCGAGAGGTGATTCTAGTTTTCCGAAAGAAAAGCTCGATTGCTACGATAATTGGATGCTTCTATGCCCAACATGTCACGATGTTGTTGACGCTCAAGAAAGTGAGTACAGCACGGTACAACTACATGAAATTAAAAATGATCATGAATCATGGGTTTTCCAGCAACTAGATGAAAGCATGTCAGAAGTGAGTTTTGCAGAATTAGAAATTGCTACGAAAGCTATAGCCTCGGGGAAACATTTCATTAGCGGTAGCTTCCATGTTATTCCTCCTGGGAAAAAAATTAAGACGAACAAATTTACGAGTGAAGTTCATGTCTTGATTTCAACGGGTTTAAGCCGAAGCAAAGAAGTTAGTGATTTTATAGTGAAAATGGCTCAGCTTGATAAGCTGTTTCCAGACAGATTAAAAGATGGCTTTAACGAAGAGTATTTGAAGCTAAAGGAAACTTTGTCTGGCGATGCTCTATTTATGGCAATGCTTGATTTCTCGCAGGCAGGGCAAACAGATTTTAAACAACAAGCTGCAAGCTTAGCGATATTGAGCCATTTATTTCATATATGTGAGGTTTTTGAAAAGTGATTTTGCCAAACAAATATTTGCGTGAACATGAAGCACTTATTGGGGTTGGTTCAATTTTACTAAAAAATCTTTCAGGAGAAAAAACGCTTTCCGATTTATGGGAGGGTGTTAAATTACTTTCTGACGTTGGAACCTTTGAACGTTTTGTGTTGGGCTTAGACTTTTTGTTTATATTGGGTCTCGTGGAAATAAAAAATAATAAAATAGTGAAAACGTCATGATTCATAAGATTTATGCTAGTGACAGCAGATTTAAAACTATTGAATTCCAATCTGGCTTGAATGTTATCTTGGCAGATAAGCATCAGAGTTCTGATGAGAAAGATTCGCGCAATGGGCTTGGTAAAACCACATCAATAAATATCATTCATTTTTGTCTCGGCGCGAACCTCAACAAAAAAATTTTCCCCGTCGATCTTATCAATGATTGGACTTTTTTTCTTGAAATAGACCTTTGCAATGAAAAAATAATTTCTGCTCGAAGTATCAGTAATCCAAGTGTCGTTCGGGTAGAGGGAAACCTTACTTTACTTCCAATAAGTCCAGAAACGGACGAAAAGGAACATTATAGATTCTTTAAAGTTGAAGATTGGAAAAAATTATTAGGTATTTGTTTGTTTGGGTTATCAACTCCGAGCCGCCCACAATATGTTCCAACATTTAGGAACCTTATCTCATACTTTATAAGAACTGGTATTGATGCTTACAGCAAGCCTTTTACTTACTTTAGAAATCAGCCACCTTGGAGTGTGCAGGTACATAATGCTTTCTTGCTTAGGTTAAATTGGGATCATGCATCGACGGTTCAGGATATAAAGGACAAGAATAAAGCAGTTACCGCACTGGATAAGGCCATTAAAATTGGGATTGTATCATCTCAGGGTGAACTAGAGGCGGAAAGAGTTACCCTCCAAGCTGAGCTAGATAAAGCCAAAAAAGCATTATCATCTTTCAAGGTTCATCCCCAATATCAAGAGATACAGGAAAAAACTAACACCCTAACAAGGGATATTCATGCACTTTCAAATAATAATTTGATACTTCGTCGCAAATTGGAACGATATGAGGATTCTATAAAGTCTGAGGAGGCTCCTGATGATTCCGCTCTAGCACAGCTATATGAGGAAGCAGGTTTTCATTTCGGCGACGCGCTTAAGAAAACATTGGAAGAAGCTAAAATATTCCACGAAGAAATTGTCCATAACAGAAAACATTTCCTACAAGCGGAAGTAGAAGAAATAAAGAACAATATTATTGTCCATGAAAATAGAATTAAAGAAAAATCTTCTGAACGGGCGGAATTTATGCTTGTCCTCCAAACTCATGGAGCACTGGAAGAGTTTACAGTTTTTTAAGAAAGGCTTGTTGAGAAAAAATCAAACCTACAAGTGATTAAGGCCAAAATAGCAGACATTAAAGACATGTCTCTTCGAAAGAAAGAGGTCAAAGCTGATAAAATAACATTAGAAACAAAACTTCAGCGAGACTACGAACAGTCACGCCCTGACTGGGAAAAATCTGTAGAAGGCTTTAATGAAAATTCACAAGCGCTTTACAATGAACCTGGAAGCTTAATCATCAATGTTTCAGAAAATGGCTACAGCTTCAATGTAGAAATTCCACGCAGCAGCAGTGAAGGTGTCGGCAAGATGAAAATTTTTTGCTACGATTTAATGCTAGTGGATTTATTTTCTGAGGCTGGGCAAATCGATTTTTTAATTCATGATAGCACTATTTTTGATGGCGTTGACTCTCGGCAAACCGCTCATGCTTTAGAGCATGCTCACAAAAAAGGGGTGGAAAGAGGTTTCCAATATATATGTGCTTTTAATTCAGATATGTTGCCAGTAGCAGATTTTAGTGAGGATTTTGATATTAACAACTTTGTTCGCTTAACTTTAAAAGACCAAAGCCCTTCAGATAGTTTAATGGGGTTTAGATTCGATAAATAAAAGAAATAGGTTGTTCAGTTGTTACTTCCAATAACTTCTATTATCAGCCATTAAAAAATGGCAGGGAGTAGGACATTTAATTTTGAAGATTCTAGGACATTTATAAATAAAAGAAACAATTTTGGGCCAACCAGCCTATATTAGTGAGTGATAATATAGATTACGACGTGCGACGTGAAAGTCGTGTTGTTGATTGTCTGGTGGAACGAAATTCTCTAACCAGACCTGTTGTGCCGTCAGCAGTAGCCTACTGGCCCATGCGCCGCGAGTAATTGCGGGGTGTGAAGCGGCCAGGACAATGTACCCCGGCGTGAGCCTAGATTCAACCGCGAGGGGAGATCTGGTCTGCTAGCACCAAGGCGGATCGGGGGCTAGGCTTGATGGGATGGTTAACACAGGTGAACCGATGATAAACCTCGTTACTATTAAACAGGCCGAAGGTGCTGACAGGCCTGAACCAAACGGTGAGCGGGTGGTTGGTCTCCTTTCGTATGGGACCACACGGACAGGAACACCGCCGGGGAATAGTCGGAACCTACTCTATCGCGTCAATGACACGGAACATGGTAAGCCCGTATTGCTGCCATATGAATGGCAAGCCAACCGTAAGGAACGCTGAGAGCGGTGCGGGTAGAAGATGCTGGAGCAAGCGAAGGCCGTTCTGCAATGGAACGGATAGAGCCACAGATGTGGAGAGACTCACCTCGAAAGAGGGCAGACTTCCGGCAGATCTTTCTTGATGAGAGCGCATACAGAACTTCTTTCACGGAAGAAATGCAAATGAACGCCATCCCGCGGACGGCGTGTGCGTCTTCCGGCAAACAGGTGACGTGGAACCGGATGAACTGGCAACACGTTCAACACAATGTCAGGAAGCTGCAAGCCCGTATCGTCAAGGCCACGAAATGGTCTCGATACTTTACAAGACGTAGGTCGGTCGTGGCCGGACTGAAACCCAGTCTTTGAAAGGCTTGAGCCGGATACGAGGAAACCCGTCTGTCCGGTTCTGAGAGGGGTGGGTGACAGCAATGTCACCTACCTACTCGATAAATCAGACATTCTTTTGCCAAGCCTTTCAAGCACTTAATCCTACCCAAAAAAGTTATTGTATCGTGTGCCGTTACGCGTTACACTTAACTGTGATCGAGAGTTTCAAACATAAAGGTTTAAAAAAGCTCTACGAAAAAGGCGACCGCAGTGGACTCCACTCGGATATTGCCGACGAAGCAGAACTGTATCTTTCCATTTTGGATACGGCACAAAGCTTGGAAAAATTAGATTGTAAAGGTTTTACACTTCACCGCCTCACAGGCAATATGAAAGGCTAGTTCAGTGTTTGGGTTGCGCGTAATCACCGGATTATTTTTCGGTTTGAAAACGAAACGGCCTTTGACGTGGATTTAGTGGACTACCCTTAGGAGAAATATTATGCCCATGAAAAACCCTGTACATCCCGGCAAGATCGTCAAACATGCGATTGAAGCCACAGGATTAACCGTTCAAGAAAGTGCGGACCGGCTCGGCGTATCCCGTCCCGCCTTGTCACGCCTCATAAATGAAAGAGCCTCACTTTCGGCGGAAATGGCTGTCAGAGTATCCAAAGCCTTTGGGTTAACGACGGAACATTGGATGCGTTTGCAAATGGCCTACGATCTTGCCCAAGTGGAAAAAACCGCCAAGACGATCAAGGTCAAGCGGTTTCCGGAAGCGGAGCCGCTTCCGGTCTGATCGTGTGGACAACTCTCACGGCCAAGCTTGGCGATTCCAGCTTTTCCTTTCATGCTTACCCTATGAATATCACGGCGTCATTTTGGAAAGTCGCTCGTGTTCCGTCCCGGCGGCACGGCTATAAGTTCAAAAGCCCGAAGTTTTGGCCACGTCTGAAGAATCCCCGCCGTTTCAACATGCCAAAGCCAAAATGGATGAAGTAATCGCGTCCCATTACCGGCGAGCGAATTGTTCTTCGAGTTCGGCTTCTTCCCGCTGTGGCCGTGATTTTCGACCTCTTGGAATGTCATGGGTCATCACATCCACGTCATAGAGGAAGGCTTTCATCATCCGAAAGGCCCCCCAAACTTGCGC
>BQIU01000092.1 GCA_021603905.1 Nitrospirales bacterium | reverse complement strand
TCGTTTAATCTTGACCGATGCATGGTCTCAAGGGATGCCCTATTATGTGCGACAAGGGTATGAGGTCCCGTATGCCATTGGCGAAAGAGGATGATTGACTCTCATTTAGGTGATTTACCGCATGTGATGTCGGGGCACGTTAGGTTTATTGAGCGGCTCTTTGAAGTCCTAGGTCTCCGAAGGAGAGTATTAATCCTTGGTGACGGTGGATTGGCAAGTAATCTTGCAAGAGTGTTGGTCACCCATGGGCGAAGTCGATTTGATGTGATTGGGTTCTTGTCGAAGAACGTGGCGACCGTTGGTACGGCGTCTTCCATTCCTCCAGTTATTGGGACCATTGATCAACTTTTTGAACTCACTGAGAATCATCGTGTGCAAACGATTGCCGTTTGTTTTGAAGATCGACGCGGAACGATGCCATTGGATGCATTGCTGGATATTAAATCCCTCGGTGTTGAAGTTGTCGATGGACATCGGATGTATGAGGCAGAGTGTGGACGCCTGAGTATTGATGAGCTCAAACCAAGCTTTTTGATTTTTTCACAAGGTTTCCGACGCAAACCTGTGGTGATGGTTCTCAAACGGTTAGTTGACGTGGTTGGTGCATCATTAGGGCTATTTCTTCTTGCTCCCCTTCTTCTCATCATTGCATCTCTTATCAAATTAGACTCGCAGGGACCCGTTTTTTATCGGCAAACTCGAGTAGGACTTCATGGTTATCCCTATGTTCTTCGAAAGTTTCGTTCCATGAGACACAATGCCGAAGATGATGGTGTTAAATGGGCTTCTGTTTCAGATGATCGTGTAACGAGGGTCGGCTATTGGCTGAGGCGGTTGCGATTAGATGAACTTCCACAATTTATGAATGTGTTGAAGGGCGAAATGAGTCTTGTGGGGCCAAGGCCTGAACGTCCGCATTTTGTGCAAGAGCTTCGGACGTTTATACCATTTTATGATCTTCGTCATACAGTGCGTCCCGGAATCACAGGGTGGGCTCAAACATGTTTTCAATATGCCGCATCATTAGAAGACTCGCATATGAAACTGCAATACGATCTCTATTATGTCAAGAATCTCTCTCTCTGGCTTGATATTCGCATATTGCTTCGGACGTTTCATGTGGTCTTGCTTGGGACAGGAGCGCGTTAGAACTTTTAGCGGGGTATGAAACGTGATTCATAGTTTAAGTTTTGATATTGAAGAACACTTTCAAGTTGCGGCATTCGATTGTCCTGCTCGGCGTCGACATTGGGAGGTTCTTCAAAGTCGAGTCGAAAAGAGTACGGACATTATTCTTGCGTTGCTTGATTCGGCGAACGTCAAAGCGACAATGTTTATTTTGGGGTGGGTGGCCGAGCGGCATTCCGGTATGGTGAAGCGTATTGCGAATGCCGGGCATGAAATCGCCTGTCATGGTTATTCGCATGAACTTATTTCAGTGCAAAATCCAGCAACGTTTCGTGAAGACGTGCGTCGCGCTAAAAAGATACTTGAAGATATTACAGGACAGGCTGTGCTCGGCTATCGTGCTCCAACCTTCTCGATCACGAAGGAAACAACATGGGCCTTGCCGATTCTTGTGGAGGAGGGATTTCTGTACGACTCAAGCATCGTTCCGGCCATGCATGATTCATACGGGATTCCTGATTCCAGTCCGAGTTTGCATTCTCTCGATACGAGTTCAGGGATGCTTTGGGAGGTCCCGCCTTCTACCTGTCAACTTGGCTGGACGCGGATTCCAGTGGGAGGAGGTGGATATTTTCGCCTTTTTCCATATTCGATATTTCGCTGGTTTCTTACCAAAGTTGAACGAGAAGGGCATCCCTTGGTGATGTATTTCCACCCCTGGGAACTTGATCCTGAGCAGCCCAAGATGAATGGTTCGCTCCTTTCTAAGTTTCGACATTATGTCAATCTCCAGAAAACACAAAAACGGATGACTTGGCTTCTTCAGGATTTTCGTTTTTCTCCAATTCGTGAAACGCTTCCCTCCTTCTCTTACTCTTTAGATCCGCACTCAAGTTCTGGCCAACGACATGAAGAGGTTGAGTCATTTGCGAGTCTGCCTAGTCATTCGGATTCAGCCAATAGCTATACGCCTAAATAAGCTTTGCTTCACTTACAGTCGCGTGAATAACCTTTATTCCCTTCATGCATGATCTGCGCGGGTTCGTTTTTTTCTCTTGAGCGTAAGCCTATGTTTTGTATCAAATAACAAATCAGAGCGTTGAGGAACTGATGCGTGTGTTGCTTCGTGTAAGACTTGGTATCGTCGGTTCGGGGTAAAGGTTCATGAGCGGCCATGGATTCTCTTGCGCTCGAAATGTATTGTGCAAAAAAACAAGAAACTTATCGTGCATCGTCAATAATTGTTTCTCCATTGAGGCCAATCGTGAGATCATGTTGATTTAATAGAATTATGTGAGGGGTCATGAGTCATATTTGAATGGCTTATCCAGAAGTTGCTGTGCGATCTGGAGTTTTTGCTCTAATTCCTGATACCTTTTTACTTTAAATAGCTCTAAAGACGTTAGAATGTTAGTCAAATTAAGGACACGTAGGTTGGCGGATATGCTAACTCATGAATTTTCCAAAGCTCTCATATGTTGGTCAAGATGTCTTTGAGAAGGTTTTTGGATAGGCTTGATGTCATGTGTCGAGAATGGTCGATCCCATGAATATTTTATTTCTCGCTCCTCATCCCTTCTATCAAACTCGAGGCACTCCCATTGCTGTCGATTTGATGTTGCGAGTGCTGGCTGAGCGGAAGGAGTCGGTCGACTTACTGACCTATCATGAGGGAAGCGATGTGGAGTATGACCAATTGACTATGCATCGGATTCCAAGCATGCCGTTTATGCAAGGTATCCTTCCTGGTTTTTCTTTCAAGAAATTGTTTGCTGATGTCCTGATGACCGTACAAGCTGTTCAGCTCTCATGGAGTAAACGGTACCACATCGTTCATGCTGTGGAGGAGTCTGTTTTTATTGCTCTGGTCCTCAAGCTGCTGTTTGGAGTTCCGTATGTGTATGATATGGATTCCTCGTTGGCGCAGCAAATGGTTGAAAAGTTCCCCATCTTAAAGTCCGTGGTCTTTATCCTCAACTACGTTGAGTCAGTCGCCTTAAAGCACGCTCTTGTTGTTGTACCTGTGTGTGATTCTCTTGGGAAAATTGCATTGAGTCATGGTCATCCCCGTGTCCTGACACTCCATGATGTACCCATGTTGGTGAAGAGCACGCCTTTAGGGGCTGGTTCGCTTGACCATAAATTTCAGCAGGACCGGTTACGGGTGATGTATGTCGGGAACTTGGAAATGTATCAGGGTATTGACCTACTCTTAGATAGCTTTTCTCTTATTTCGTCACAAGCGGATCATGTTGACCTTGTCATTGTGGGTGGGGAAAAGACTGATATTCAGAAGTATCAGCAAAAATCCAATGATTTGGGAATGCGAGGGCGAGTATCTTTTTTGGGCCCAAAACCAATTTACCGACTTGCCTCTTTCCTTGCCGAAGCCGATATCTTGGTTTCGCCACGCATCAAAGGTCAGAATACTCCGATGAAGCTGTATTCCTATCTTCAAAGTGGAAAACCAATTGTGGCAACGAATTTGCCAACACATACTCAAGTGCTCAATCGAGAAGTGGGTATACTTGCTGAACCGTCCCCCGATTCATTTGCCGAAGGTATGCTTTGCTTGATCAATGATCAGGACCTTGCGGTGAAGGTTGGGGCGGCAGGTAAGCAGTTAGTTGAACAAAAGTTTAGTTATACGGCATTTCGCGAAAAGGTTAATGATCTGTACGGCTGGCTTGGGAAAGTCGTGACGAATAAACCTAAGAAAACATCCTTGCCTGGGTAAGGATGTTTGAGGGAAGCCATTCATTTATGCGTGTTTATCTCACGATTATTAAACGCCGACAGTGAATGTCTGGGTGAGAGAGCATGTGTAGGCCTTAATGGTTGAGGCTGGGTTCCTTAATTTGGATAATGCCCTTACAATAGTAACTTGAGGCATAGACTATCAATTCACAGTAATGATGGGGTTAAAAGAAGAACCGTAGAATGCCTGTCTTCCCAAAATTTCTTGAACAGGTCTTACCACACCTATTGAAGTCGGAATGTTATCATGCAAACAAAGATAATGCTGGCCGTCATCGATATAAAGAAGTATGCTTTTTGCTTAATGAGCAACCCGTCATGGCCGATAACTTTAAGGTGATGTTCAAGGCGAGTATGGGAATGATAAAGGTAGAGATGTCATGATTTCGGCAAAGCCCGAACAGGCGATTGCCAAAAAGCCGCTCGTCAAAAGTTTAGCAGAAACAGAGACCTCGGCTTTGAAAAAGTACCAGATGTTTTTTGTTGGTTCTTCCAGTTTTGGCGCATTGTTAAAGTTTGAATTGTTGACGATGCTGTTTGGGCCACTCCCAGGCGCGATTGGGCTATTGCTCCGAAAGCAGTTTTTCCCCTCATTGTGTAAAAAGGTTGGGGCTGGAGTGGTATGGGGAAGAAATGTTTCCCTCCGTCATCCAGGGAAAATTGAACTTGGTGACCGGGTGGCAATTGACGATTATTGTCTGGTGGATGCGAAAGGGAGTGAAGCCCACGGGATAAAAGTTGGGAATGATGTCTTGATCGCGCGTAGTTCGATTATTCAGGCCAAAAATGGCCCTATTGTGATCGGAGACTCTTGTTCAATCGGGAGCCAATGTCAGTTGAGCTCGGTTGGAGGGATTACCTTAGGGCAATCGGTCATGATGGCAGGGCAATGTTATATTGGTGGCGGACGCTATCATACCGCTGACCGAGAGATCCCGATGATGGAACAAGGACTCTATTCGCAAGGTCCAGTGCTCATTGGAAACGATGTCTGGATTGGTTCCGGGGTGATTGTTCAGGATGGAGTGAGGATAGGAAACGGATGTGTGATTGGATCGGGAGCTGTGGTGACTGAAGATATTCCTGATTATGCCATTGTCATTCCTAATAGGAAGCTTCTGTTCCTTCCTCGAGGTGAGTCCTTAGTGTAGCTCGTATCTCTAGAATGTCTACGTCTATTTATAACGGAACGGATAAGCGATGATTTCTGAAAAGTCGGCACCAGTGAGTTTACAGCTTTACGCGAAAGCCATACTCATTCGAAGCGTAGAGCAGAGGCTGCTTGAATTATTCAAAGAGGGTCGGTTGTTTGGGACAGTTCATACTTGTATTGGGCAGGAATGGACTGGAGTGGCAGTCGCGGAGTCACTCAAAGATGGAGATCTTATTTTCAGCAATCATCGATGTCATGGTCATTATTTGGCAAAAACTGGTGATGTGGAAGGTCTGATCGGCGAGATTATGGGCAAACAGAACGGGATGTGTGGGGGGCGGGGAGGAAGTCAGCACATCTGTTCTCAAGGATTCTATAGTAATGGAATTCAAGGTGGAATTGTCCCCGTGGCTGCAGGTCTCGCTATGTCTCAGAAAATGAGGGGAACGGGGTTCATTGCTGTCGTGTTTATTGGAGATGGAACGTTGGGTGAGGGTGCGCTCTACGAAACGCTGAATATTGCCTCCAAGTGGGAGTTACCTCTACTGGTTGTCCTGGAAAATAATTACTACGCTCAGAGTACCTCCCAACGTGAGACGTTGGCTGGCAACATTCTTACGCGTGGTGAAGCGTTTGGGATCAAAAGTGCTCATGCGAATACCTGGGAAACGGAAGACCTCATGGCTGCGGCCGCCAGATCAGTAGATTATGTCCGAAACGAATGCCGACCACTTTTTTTGCAAATTGATACCTATCGGCTAATGGCTCATTCCAAAGGCGACGATGACCGTGATCCTGAGGAAGTTAAAGAGTACTGGGCTAAAGATCCTATTGAACTGTTCCGGCAACAGACTGCTTCTAAGGATATAGATGAAATTGATCGGAAGATCCGAGTCAGCATTGATGCTGCGGTATCGAAATCTGATGCAACGCCTTATTCAGCGATGAGTGAAGTTAATGAGGAGGACCCAACTTCGACCGTTGTTGAATGGGAACCCACATGCATCCCATCGACTGATCGGATGGTCAATGCGATTCATCTTTCGTTACAGCGAAACATGGAACGGAATGACAACATTATCTTGATTGGTGAAGATATTGAAGGCCCCTATGGCGGAGCGTTCAAAGTCACGAAAAATTTGAGCCAAGAGTTTCCAGGCCGTGTGCGAAATACGCCAATTAGTGAATCGGCATTGGTGGGATTGGGGAATGGGTTGGCACTGAACGGGTTACTGCCCGTGTGTGAAGTCATGTTTGGTGATTTTCTGGGTCTGGCATTCGATCAACTCTTAAACCATGCTTCTAAATTTCGGTATATGTACAATGATCAAGTGCGTGTGCCTTTGGTCGTGCGAACTCCAATGGGAGGAAAGCGTGGCTATGGACCAACGCATAGTCAAAGTATCGAAAAGCATTTTATGGGTCTTCCTGGAACCAGAATGTTGGCTCTGCATTCTCGATTTGACCCTGGGCTCGTCTATGATGAAGTCTTTGTTTCCATCGACCGACCGACGATCATCATTGAAAATAAATTGCTCTATGGTCTTCGTGTCAGCGATCAGGTTCCCGGTGGATTCCTGCTTGAACACAGCCATGAACAATTTCCCACAACGCGTATACGACCATTGAGTCCCCCTGATCTTACGGTGTTGTGTTACGGTGGTATGCTGATCGATGTCGAGCGTGCCATCCAGGAGTTGTGTGATGAGCATGAGATCTTGTGTGAAGTGATTTGCCCTCTCCAGTTATACCCATTCAACCCTTGGCCGGTGATCGAGTCGCTTCAAACGACACGCAAGCTTCTGATTGTGGAAGAAGGAATCAATTTTGCCTCTCTTGGCTCTGAACTGTTGGCCCAAATTGCTGAACATCAGCCAGGGATTTTGCAACAGGTCTGCCGAGTCGCGTCACCGAAACACCCAATTCCGTCGAGCGGACCTCTCGAGAAGCAGTGTCTTCCTGGTGAGCATCACGTGGTAGCAACGGCTTTAAAGATGATAAATTCATGAAGAATAATACCCCAGTTATTATTCCACAGGATAATGTGAACGATGAGTCGGTGACGCTGCTGTCTTGGTCTGTTGCCAATGGAGACCTGGTATCGCAAGGGCAAACAATTGCTGAAATCGAAACAAGCAAAGCGGTGATGGAAATTGAAGCCCCAGCTGCTGGAATCCTAGAGTATTCACTTGAGCCAGGAAGTGATATCGATGTTGGAGCGATGCTGTGTTCTATTCGAGGTGACGACCAAGGAAATGGAGTGGAGAGTCAGTCCCCGGCTACACCAGAAGTTCCAAGGTCGTCCATGGATACCCATCAAAACGGCGAAGATCCTAACGTTGTCCCTCCAAAGAAGGAAGCTCAGTCTCACTTTACGAAAAAAGCCCTCGCATTGCTAGAGCAACGAGGTCTTCCGCGTGAGCGTTTTGCTGGTCGAGGTCTCGTCAGAACGGAAGATATTCTCCATGAATTAGGTGAAGGGCTTTCGTCGACATCTCCATCGTCTTTGCCGGTTGTTTCGAGAGGGGAACGACCGCGATCCCTTGCCTCTCCGACCCCTGCGTTGGATATACCATACCGAACCGAAAAGCTGTCAAAAAGCAAACGAACAGAAATTGGATATTTAACGTCTGGTTATCAGAATGCATTGCCGAGCGTCATTACCGTGGCTATTCCGACTAGAGGGCTCCGGGCTGCGGTTGAACAGAATAAACAGGTCGAAGCCTCAGCCACTGCAGTCATTATTTTTGAAGTCGCGCGTTTATTGCATCATTACCCATGGTTCAATGCGTTTTATCAAGATGGCCATGTGAATTTTTACAGTGAAGTGAATATTGGTTTTGCTGTTGATGGAGATCATGGCTTAAAGGTCCCGGTGATCCGGACTGCAGATACCAAAAGTATTGCTGAGATCACTAATGAAATCCAAGAATTGATGGTCGCCTATCTCGGGAATACGCTATCCAACGCTCATCTTCAGGGTGGAACGTGCACGGTCACAGATTTGTCAGGTGAAGGCGTCTTTGCGTTTCACCCACTTCTCAATCAGGGACAATCGGCGATCTTGGGTGTTGGTGGAGAGTTTTTCCCACCTGGAAGTCGAGAGGGTGTCTTTAACCTGATTTTAGCGTTTGATCATCAAGTGTCTGAAGGACGTCAAGCGGCCAAGTTTTTGCGCGAACTCGGTGAACATCTTCAAGCTTACGAGGCCGCACTGGCCGGAGATATTTCGAGAGATCAAGAGGCAGAAGATGTGGAAAAACTCAGCTGTGCTCGTTGCCTCACACCGCTTGGGAAAATTCAAGAATGGGATAAATTTGATCATTGGGATCACTTTATGGTGTCAATGGTGAAGCCAAATGGTCAGCGTGGGTATTTGTGTAGTGTCTGCGTACGGGGTTGGTAGCCATTCGTATGGAACATGAACTTAAACAGATCGTTGCTGAACTTTTCGAAACAGATTTTCATGCAGTCAATGCAGATTTTCTTTTGTCCACGAGGCGCATGCAAGGTTCCTTGGCTCGGGCTAAACTCGATGCGGCCATTCGACATCGTCTTGGAGTGAAATGTCGTGGGGTCTATTCGGCACAAACTTATGGTGAACTGCAAGAGGCCGTTCTCGGGGTTTCTGTCAACGGTGCTGAGACCGATACGTCATCTTCGAGCGTCAAGATGGGAGCAAACGTGAAGCCCTCTGTAATGTTGGGGGAGAACCGCATCGGATCGGTCCCTGTCCTCAGTTGCGGAATAGACATTGAAATGGTCGATAGTTTTCCAAAAGTTGATGACTATTGGAAAGATTCGTTTTATACGAATTCATTTTCTTCTGTTGAGATTGCCTATTGCTTACTGCAAGAGAATCCGCGTATGCATTTTGCCGCTCGCTGGTGTGCCAAAGAGGCACTCAAAAAATGCGAATCGTCATATCTTTCTGAAGAAATGAAAAACCTAGAGGTCGTTTCCAGCAATGGGGCTCCACCAATCTTCCGACATTATCAAAACGGAATTCCTGTCCCTATACCTTTTGTTGTGAGTATGTCGCATACGTCACTCATGGCAGTTGCTATGACGATCAAACAAGCCAATGTGTGAACGAACGTTTGACCCCCGAGGGTAATGGTAGTCTCGACCGGACTCGAGAACGTGCTCACATGAGAGAAAGCCTGTTGAATCATTCATTCTCTCGTTTTTAGCAGACAAATCCGACATGGATTTTGCTGAGTTCTATACGGCATCGAGGGACCGTTCAAAGCAGACGACCAGCAAGGCCGCATGCCGCGAGGCTTTGACATCTGCGATTGACACGGCAGGAGCCGTCATATCCCCAACAAAGGATGCCCGATAGGTTGCGTTTGCTCACGGGAACTATCGTGTCGAAGGACACTTTTCGATACGTCAGGGTCTTCGAATAATGACCTGCATGCGCGCCTGCACGTCGAAGCGTTTCGGCGCGTAGACTTGTAGCCGCTTCGGCGTAGGCAGGGAACGCTGCTGGCGGTTTTTTTAAACAGCCTCAGAAAGGTTTTAAACGCCGCTCTATCAGGTTTTTGATAAACAATTGCCTGGTTCTCCTATAATTCAGACGACATTGAGAGCGAGCTTCTGACGTATCCCTGTCACCGTTCTTTCACTTTCAACCCCCATCATCAATCAGTATTTTCCCATCTCAAAGGGTAGCAAAGAGTTCTACATTCGCAAGTTCATCTCGAGGCTTCCCCATTCAAACTCGTATGGTCGCCATTCTCCTATGACTTCCATCTGTAGTAAACCGTCGTGCCAACGCTGCCCAGCAGGTTGAGCGACGGACTCATAGCTCTCACCGTTAGCTCTCGCCCATACTGAGGCCGAAAGTATCGAGCCCGAGTCGATCTTTTTTGGGTTGTCTCCTCGATGCCTCTAGGCTTTCATTCCATCAAATCTTTTTCGTCCTGATGAGATTCAGTCGACATCCCTCTTCATGAAGCAACGCCGAAATCCCTTTATTGCCCGTCCCGTTTTTGTGTGGGTCGCACAACTGCCTTGATCTAAGCATCTTACATCATCAAGGGAGAGGGCTGTAGCACCGTTGAGTTGATCTCAGCTGCACACATGCCTGACACGTCCATAAAGAAAGCTTCCACCCCACCCAGCGTCGGTTAAGTTTACGGCAGATTTTCCGAAAAGATGGAGGTAGGACAAGCAGAAAAGCAAGTCCACGAGTTCAGACATTCCCACTAGCGAGACGCGTTCTCGGGGATTGAGGAGGGTGTCTTACGACTGCCGTAAATACTTAAGGAGTTTCTGAGTTGCACACCTTGAATAGCACAGAGTCTCGGTCATCGACATCGATAGGTGGGAAGACCAATTCCGAACTAAGTGTCGAGATCAGTGTCGCTGTATTAGCCTATAATGCTCAGCACCGTATTCATCAGTGTTTAAACTCTGTTATGAATCAAACACATCCTCCAGATGAAGTTATCGTTATTGATAATTGTTCTTCTGATCAAACGGCTGTAATTGTTAAGCATGATTTCCCTAATGTTCGTCTCGTGGTTAATCAGACTAATTCCGGTTGTAGTGGGGGGAGAAACCTTCAGGTTCGTCATGCAAAGTACCCTTTCGTGATGATAATAGATGACGACGCATTTTTAGCCCCAGATTGTTTAAGTGAATTGGAAAAGGCTGTTCAGAAAATCCCTTATGCTTCAGTGTGGTCACCGCGCATTTGTTATGAACAAGATCCTGGGTTAGTGCAATTTGATGGCGTCGACCTTCATTTTCTTGGAGAAGCCGTCCTTGTGAATCCAGAAAGACGGATCACGTATGGGACAGAGTCCCAAACAAAAAACACGGCATCAAATCAACTAATTGAAAAAGAGCTACATGATAGGCTCCCTCTTCCAGTTGATCCCTTCCGTATCAATATACAGGGCGGAGTAGCCTTTCTCATAAAAAAGGAAGCAGTTTCAAAGATGGGAGGATACGACGAAAGCTACTTTTTCGGTCGAAGTGACGGTGAATTCACCTTTCGCCTAACTTTGGCAGGGCACCAGATTTACTCGGTTCCAGCAGCGTTGGTATATCATCGGATGAAACAGAGGGGATTTACACACGTGGATCGTCAGGTTAAGAATCGTTGGTCGATGATACTTCAAACATATTCGTGGAGAACAGTATTGGTTTTGTTCCCAGCATTTGTGGTGTACGAAGTGTCAGTAATTGTCTTCTTGGCGCTTAACAAGAAGTTGGGACGATACGTTACGGCCAATTGGGATGTGATAAAGATGTTACCTCAAACTATGAGAAAGCGACGAATGGTTCAAGCTCTTAAGCGTCGAGGTGACAGTGAGTTACTCTCGGGCGGATTCATCAATATGAGAGCCGACCTTTGTCGTAATCCACTCGTCCGCATTGGCCATCATGCCATGTGCCGATTTTTTAGAGGGTATTGGACTTGTGCCAAGTGGTTTCTTGGCTAACGAGTGTGGGGATGTTCCATCGGAAATACTTATCCTTAATCTGCTTTTGCATCGACGTTGCTGAAGCAAATTGATCCGGTCCTTGTTCGTCGATTCCCTCCTCAATTTCTGCTGTTTTTTTGTAAAGCTAGTTTATTAAGTTAGTGTATTATACTTAATTATGGTGCCAAAGATATTTGGCAAGGACGGAAGTATAGGATGTCTTTGTGGAGCCAGTCTTTGGTTTTGTGGATATGCGTGCTCAAAACTTCATGATCCCATTACAAAGTTCTATTTAATGCCTCAGTGTCAGTGTTTCGGCATTCTCGTGCTGCTAATTCCTAGCCGTTGATTTCTCAATGCCTTTTTTATTAATACCGCAAAATCCACTCTGCTTGAAAAGTCTAATAGCTTATGTTGGCCATAGGTCTTGGCCCCGAGACCCCAAATAGCACATTTTGGGGATACCATAACCGCATTCCTACATGGCATGATTGCATAGGTATTTTCAAGAGTTCCCCCTGATCCCTTCCCCATATTAGATGAGTCGAAACTTCGATCCGGATTCAGTAGGTACTAGTCACCCATCAAAGGAGATATATGTACCTATAGAGTCCGTAGAAGTGTCAATGTAGGAAAAGCCTCTGGTTTCAGGGGAAATGAAGCATATGATTTTGATTACTTGGAAGTAAAAAATAGGTTGGGTATTTCTCATCGTGTTTATAGAAAAACGTAACAAGAACATGTTAGGTTCAAAATGTGTTTGATAACAATGGTACCAAGTGGCCTTCCACATCGGGAAATGTGGGCATTGTGTGATCGTCCTATCATTTGTAGTAAGTTTATAAAATCTTTCATAACCTTCTTAGGCAAATGTCGGTCTAAGACAATTAAGGAGGTCTACTGATATATCATTGTTGAGGGAGATTGAGGTGTATTTGGGTGAAGAATTCGTGGAAACTTAAAATGCATCGATCTGCATAGTATCTTGTCAAGTCAGGATGACTAGGATGAAACATGATTGGAACTTATACTATCTATCATTTCGAGATTCAATTGATACATCTGAGAGTAAGTGCCTCTTTCCATGATGATCGCCCACCACTGAGGGAATGATCTGAGAACGTTGCTCTTAATCCTCCAGTTTGTGTCTACACTTGGCATTGTCCCCACCTGAGTGTTTAAGCTTCTCCCAAAAACATCAGCCTTATTCGGCTAATACTTCAATTACCAATTTGATCTGTATGAGGGTAACTATGATTTTCAAGAGAACTGTTCTGTGTATTCAAAAGATTATGTGTGTAGGGGCATTCTTTGTTGCGGTCATGGTTTTCATGTGGAGTCCTGCCATGGGAATGAGCCAGGTAGGGCTCTATGATGCGTGGTGGGCTCAGGTGATTAATTCTAAAAGCTATAATAATCCTTTTAATTTTAATGAAATAAATCTAGAAGTGACGTATACCTCACCGACTGGGAAGAAGATCAACTTCTTTGGCTTTTACGATGGCGATGGAAAAGGTGGACAAACAGGGAATGTCTGGAAACTGCGATTTATGCCCGACCAGATAGGAACATGGAGTTATGTCTATAATTGGACGGATGGAACGCCGGGAGGTTCAGGGAGTTTTATAGTTGTCGACACGGGCTTACCAGGGCCCTTAAAAGTCGCGACTGATAATTCATGGTATTTTATGACCTCTAGGGGTACGCCATTTAATTTTCGAGGCTATGATCTTCATCACGTTGGCCCAGAAATTCATACATCAACGACTTGGGCAACTGCTTCGTCTACGTATATTGATATCATGACAAACAAGATGATTGCTCGCGGGTACAATATGGCCATGGTGGATTCCCCATCAAACTCGGAAAACTCGAGGAGCTGGTGGAAGAACGGACAAAAAGATGTGTTTGACCTTGCGGTTTGGCGAGATTATGAAAAAATGCTCCTCCATGCGTTGAGTAAAGGGGTCTATGTGTTTCCTTTTGATGGATTCGTTTCACAGGGAAACAAAAACCATATGACGTCGATACTTGCTCATTATATGGTTGCTCGCTTTGGAGCCTATGCCTCGTATATGGGGTTTTCCCCGACATGGGAATGGACGGACATTTGGAGTGCTTCAGAAGTCAATCAGATCATGAATGAAGTGCAGGCTTTTCATCCTTTTGCATCTTTGCTTACTATCCATGACTGCTCTAAGAGCGATTTTATAGGCTGGCTTGATTTTTCCATGCGACAGGCAGCAAGTCCATCAAAGCCGACAAGAGATATCTTTTCTGCCAATTCCCGTACTGCCGGTCAAAGTCAGGGTAGCTGCAATACCACAGGGGGAGTGGCGGGTGCATTCTTGAACAAACCGATCATCGGATCTGAAGAGATTTGGGAGCTTCCCGATGGGAATTTCGGGGAGCCTCGCAACAAGACGGAAGTTCGAAGAGCGGCTTGGGGTATCATGATGGCGGGCGTGCTGCCTCTGTATTCTGAATGGACTAAATGGAGTGATAATCCTGGCAATATGCCCGGGGAGCCTGAAGTCCGTCGCATGTTTGACTTTTTTTACTCTAAGACAACCTATCGAGAATACCAACAGCTTAACTCTCTCGTGTCGAAGTCCGGTCGGCAGGTTGCCTCAGGGAAGGCGGGCCTCGAATACTTGGTCTATGACGAAAATGGTGGCTCAATCACCATAAATCTGGAAGGCGCTGGAGGAGGTATATTCGATCTGTTGTGGTTTAATCCCTCCTCAGGAGCGACCCAGAACGGTGGGCAGGTAAATGGTGGAGCATCTCGAACCTTACATTCCCCATTTTCAGGTGATACGGTTCTCCTACTCACAAAAGGGGCGACTGATACCACACCTCCTGTCGCACCTACGGGTCTCAGGGTCCAGTGAACTAGGGCTCCTGCAGCACCACCAGATAGCGTTACCTAACGCGGGTTCTAAAAGTGGGCCAGATCAGTGGTTCAGAACTTCTTGGCCGCGGCCATAAATTTTCGAATTATTTTAGTTCAGGAAGACTTCGTTTTGAAATCAGACGCTGTCACGCATCTAACCTATTGCAAAACCCTACACAACCAAATGATTTTGAACTCTTGCTGAGTGCATGGATCAAGCATGCACCTCTCGAGTTCTTTCGCAAGCAATCCAGCCTCTTTTCAAGATTTCATACTCCTCGATGCTCTGTGTCTATGCTTATTTTAGTCGACTTGCCTCATTCTTCTGTTCTGGTTAAAGTTTGGAGCCCTTCAAAATGTGCAGTCCTCGAGGACTGTAGTCTCTCTTTGCTATGTACGCATTTAGTCTTGCGTGGTCTTTAGTGTACGAGCAATTTTCAGGGCTCGCGTGGTTCCCACTTTTAAGCTTTGCCGTATAAGTTTGCATGCCTATCAGATATATCCCCAATGAATCGTGATCCTTTTTATTAGGTGTATTTAATTCCTGACTACCTCAGTTCTGTTGAGTCTGGTTTAGAAATTCAGATAGATAAACTTCAAGAAATCGAAAGGAATTGTCGAAACTTATCTATAGACGTTCGAATGATATGAAGATGAGAGCACAGCTTGACTGTGATAAGGTGGGCATGCATGAGAAATTCAATGTGAACGCCGACACCTCGCAGCTTTCTCAGGAGATTGCTTTGTGATAGTAGGTGTGAAGTCACGCGTCACCTCTTGAATGTACGGTTCAATCAGTATCATATGAAGATTGATTCTGCTAGGCCGATACATCTAATTCTCAAGGAGACGTTAAGAGAAAAAATGAATATGTAGTAGTTTCAAGTAGAGATGCTGTCACTGTGATATGATCTTTAAAAAATTGTGACAACACTTTATGTTGATCTTGTTCGTACAGGTGGATCGTTCTCCATGAACTATGCCTTTTGGTTTCGTCTCATCGTGAGTATCCTCGTCACGGCGCTTCTCTTGCGAGCGATTGAGTGGGATGATTTTCCTGGGTTAAACGATGTCAAAGTTGGCTATTTTTGTATAGCTGG
>BQIU01000091.1 GCA_021603905.1 Nitrospirales bacterium | reverse complement strand
ACGTTCCCGTGTATTCACCCGCGTCGACCATCCATACCCTCGGCTACGGGTATAGACCGCCCCGTCATCCCGCTGATATCCCGACGGAATTTGTGCCGTCGTCGGTTGAAAATTCATCAACACCTGCCCTCCCGGTGGCGGGGGGGGAGGGGAAGGACCTGCCGCGATTGTAAAATTCATCCCCCTCGTATTATTAGCCGTATTCGTCTCGTTGTCTGCCGCAACGACCACTTGACCAACAAATGTTCCCACAGCTTGCCCCTGCAGAGTCAGCGTCAGCGTTCGCGTTCCAGAACTTGGAATATTGCCTAAACCACAATTAACTTGTCCCCCTCCCCCAATTGAACAACTTCCAGAACCGCTTGTGGCACTTTGCACTCGTAATTGAGAGGGAATCGTGACTGTTGCGGTTGCATTACTCGCTCTATCAGGTCCATCATTATGAACTCGAACAGTCGCAGAGAACGAATTTCCCAACACTGATTCAAATGGATTCCCAACGACTTCCGCACGCAAATCACTTTGATCAAAGTTAATTACAGTCAGACATGAGGCGGTATTAATCGCCGGCTGCATTTCCCTAATGCTGCATTGAGACAGTTGATCGCTTCCGTTAATAACCGGGTTCATCAAAAAATTACTTGGGGTACTCGCACAAGCTGATCCGGCTTCAGCATCATGCGGAGCGCCAAAATTGTGTCCAAGCTCATGCGCGACCACTAGAGCACGGGCTGTTCCTCCTCCCGTCACCTCATTCACACCAATACCAAACCGCGAGTGACATAACGCATTGACATAGGCAATCCCGATCGTACTGCCATTTAAATTTCGACCGGTAAATAAATGAGCCACGCCCGGATGATCAAAACCACTTGAACTCGTCAATGCGCCGAATTGCTGAAGCAGTGTCAAGGGATCCGTTGAAGTCAATGAACCGTTATTGGATAATTCCTGAATGTCGACAAGATTAATTTGGACACCAATTTGCTCACTAAAAATACCGTCAACGACGTTGATCCGTGCAATCACTGCGGCGTTGGTCGAGATGCTAAAGACATTTTGTTGCATGTTAGAAAATTCGACGTCTGCAACCACAGCCATATCAAGATTCAGTGTCGCACCTTCTGCATTCGACGTGACTCGCTCTTGTAACTCTTGCACAAGGGCTTCGTAATTATTGATCGGATTGGCATGCATGCCTTTGGAACCCAATCCGCATGTTTGCGCCTCCAACTCATGCGTATCTGACAAACGGTAAATACCTTGCGCAGCAGGTTGGCTTAATGAAGGGCCTGGAAGCGCTGGCTCAATGACGGACATCGGATCAATGACATAGGCGTCATGACCGTCCCACATCATCCCAAACCATTCTTCTCCCACCCGCGTCAGTCGAACCCACGAATTGTCAATTCCAGCAATCTTCCCTTTATAGAGCTGATGCGCATCATCAACTCTTTGACGCTGCTGTGGAGGCAATTTGGCGATCAATCGGTCATTCGACTCGAGTATCAGTGTAAACGAACGGCCAAAGCTTTCAAATGTCCACGTCCATCCAGTCGTATCACTATCCTGAGGAGCTCCGTCATCTGTTCGGCTCTCCAGCACCATCGGGGGCAAAACTTCATGATAGAGGATCTCGAATTTCTCCTGTTCTCTGGAAGATTCCATCAACTCACTTTGGGCATACGCCATCGAATGCGCACACACAATCCATAGGCATAGAAAGCAGAATGTTCGAGATCGGAAGATCATCATGGGCACCTCCGTCGCATTGTCATACACATTAGGGGGTAACTCAGAATCATAGGATGATATATGAAATATGGCAACATTAATCATCATCGGATGATGAGAAAAATGATCACATGACTTTATTGGGGGAACAGATTTCAGAAAACAGGATCAGTGAGGATGAGGGCTCTTTCTTTCTCCATGCTTGACAAGAGATGAGGACTTGCAGAAGAGGCACTTGAGCGAAAATTAATGATGTCTTTCCTACGCTCGACGAATAACCACGACTTGCCCTAGGAGATGAGAAGGGAAAGAAGTCGGAGGATCGACAAAATCAATTCGAGATCCAACACCTTGAACCACACGAAGTCCCGCTGCAGTCTGAACAATCCCCTTCACACGCAACGCATTTAATGCAGAAAACCGTTCTACAAGAACGCACTCTTCGACCCCAGCATCTATTGCTAAGACATAACTGTCAAATTTTTCATGTACATGATCGGAGCCACACGTCTGCTGGACAGCACGCCGCTTCTTGATATCCTGCGGATTGGGAGGAAACAGGATTTCGGGGTCCACGACAGCATTCACACTTTGCACAATCGGAGTGCCTGGAGCCAATTCATGAATCGTCGCCTCCATTTGACTAATTTGACTAGGAAGGATCAGGTCAATCTTATTCAAAACAACAATATCGGCAGAAGAGACTTGCTGTTCAAATGTTCCGGCTAAGTCTCTTCCCTCTAACACCTGCTCAGCATTCGCCACTACAACAGCCAGGCTCTCTCCAGCCCATGTCGACACCGGTTCTCGCCAAAATGTCGTCAAGGTATCAAACGGCAATGCGACTCCAGATGTTTCAACAATGACACGATCAGGCTGCACTCGCTCATACAGATCTTGAAGAGTCGTCAACAATTCATTTGACAGCTGACAACACACACATCCCCCTTCTAACTCGACATATCCTCCAGAGTGTTCATTACTTAAGAGGGCTTCATCGATACCAAGTTCTCCAAACTCATTGGAAACCACTGCAAGACGTTGTCCAGTTGCTTGCGCTTCTTGCAACAACCCACGAACTAACGTCGTTTTTCCCGCACCCAGAAATCCCGAGACGACAAGAGCCGGAATATTACTTTTGACTTTACTCACATCATCCTATTCATTGAAAAAAAATCACACAGTTTCTGCAAAAGCAGTCAAGACAACCATATGAATAAAGCAGAAACAACCACCACCTGAATTGTGCATATTGATTGCCAACGAAAGATATAACGTCCTACTCTTGACTGATTTCGTAGACCAACGTCACCGACGCATGAATCGGGAGTTCTCCAGGTGTGACCGGAGTGGATCCTGCATTGTCCGTGGCCATACTCATCATCGCTCGACCTCTCGTCATTCGTCGTGGAAGAGAAGAAGGTCCACCTTCGGTCACAGCCAGAAGCTGAGTTAATTGGACATTGAGCGCCTGTGCGAGGGCTTGAGCTTTTTCACGAGCATTTCGAGCAGCCAGTTTAAGCGCTTTAAGCTTTGACGGACGCTCGTCACGCAACGCCCACGTAATGTGAGAAAAACGATTAGCACCCGCCTGCAGAGCACTATCCACGACACGCCCAACAATCGCAAGGTCCCACACCTCAATCGTCAACGTATTCATTACCGTGTACCCAATAATTTTGGGAATTTCCGGCATAGGTGACGGATTGGATTGCCGGCGTGATCCTGGCGGATATTGAGGCGTAATGGACAGTGAAGAGGTTTGCATACGTTCTTGTATAATACCGAGTTTCTGTAGACGATCCATGACTCGCTTCATTCGTTTACGATTTGCACCTTGAACTTCTTCTAAGACCTCACCCGCCGTTTCGACTGAGAGAGAGATCACAGCTTTGTCAGGTTCGGTCTGTACAGTCCCTTCTTCAGAAACCGCTAAAGTTGGAGGCTCTTGATGAATTTCTGCACTCCATGCTTGCTCAGCTCCTAAAAATAGAAAGACAACCAGAACAAATTTGAATAAAAACTGTTTTTGACGATATCGAATCATTGACAAACCCCGTGAAAGTTCATAAGAATGGGAACCATGAGTTCATCTCCCGCAAGTTCACCTCAGTTAACTCCCGCTCTCCCTGACCGCCAGTGCCGATGGTGTCAAACCATGATGCGAAAGCGGCTCGTAGGAGAAGGGCGTTTCATACACTATACCTGTCCCAAGTGTATCTTCCAACATACCTCTAAGCGCATAATCCCCTAATCGTGCTAGAGCACATGTAATCAAAGCAGGTAACAGGGAGATACCCCCTCAACATATGAGCAGCACCGGGAGACCCTTGATTTCCCCGTTCCGTGCTCTAAGGCACCTGTAATCAACACTGCCGACAGCCCTCATACTCCCCAGCTAAGATGAATAACAGAAGGTTGTAGATTTACCCGTACCGTGACCTAGGACACCTGTCATCAAAGCAACCGGCAGAAAAATAACCCTCAACGATAAGCAGCACCGGAAGACCTTCGACTTACGCCTACCGTGACCTAGGGCACCTGTCATCAAAGCAGCTGGCAGGGAAATAACCCACAACTATGATAAACACTGGGAAGCCTTCGATTTGCTCTTGCTATAGCCTGGGGTAAATGTCACTCTACCCTCCCTGAATCAAATATTGGTGAACCCTGATTGAAGAAGTAGTATCAGCAAGAAATAGTGAAGTGACCAATTGAATCTAATAAACACTCTCTCATCAGAACTATCATGAACTTCGGACGGGCTCTGACGATTTCTCACCTCTGAAATTTGCTTTTAGGAGGAGGCATGGCTTTGATGCTGTCAAAAGAGGTTTGACACGATCTTGGCTCCCCCGACGTAAGTTCCAATAATGCTGCCAATTGTCGGGAGAATAAAAGCTAAGAATACTCGCAATAGGCGGCTATGCCACCATCGCTTTGGCACTGCAATGTCTTCTGCCACACTTTGAAACTCACGAACCAGCGGGGGCTGAACATAAGCCTGCACAAACGCCGTGACATATCCCACTCCAATCACAGGCGTTAAACTCGTAAAGGGTGCTGAGGCAAAGGCGGTTGCGATCGTTAGTGGATGCGCAAAAGCGAGAATAGCGCCAATGGCGCTTGGAATTCCGTTGGCTAAAATCCAAAAGAGAGCATTCTCACCGGCAGCCATCGCTCCCTTTTGAAAACCAATGTACATGATCGACCCGACAATAATAGCAGGAATGCTCCACCCGACCCATTTCCATGCTTCTGAAACCGGTGGAATCACATCTAACTCGTCTAAATTCACTGGCTGTTGCTCATTCAATGTCCGTTGGATTCCAGGCATATGACCAGCACCAACGACAGCCACGATTCGCTCGCCTTTTGCATCTCGTATTTTTTTGGCTAAATAAAGGTCACGTTCATCAATGAGCACCTTTTTTAAGGTCGGAACCTCCTTACCCAGTTCTTCCATCATATCCGAGAGCACATCCTGCTTTTTGAGGTCTCGAATTTCTTTTTCTGAAACTTGCGTGGTATCAAAAACACTGAACAGGAGCGAAGACATCAATAGACTTTTGCGCCAGAACGGGGTAGTCCTCCAAGCACGTCGCATGGTAATCCGCACATCGCGATCACACAACTCAACCGGAATTTGGTATTGTTCTGCGGTTTTTGTCGCTTCTAACATTTCGGTACCAGGCATGACCCCCAATTGATCCCCAAGACGCTTTTGATAAGACGCCAACACAAGATTCACCATTAATGTACTAAGCTGATTTTTTCGAATAATTTCTTTGAGATCAAGCGATTCCCATCGCTTCGGTTGGGCGAGCACCTCAAACCTTCTGGAATCAAGCTCTACGCAGACACAATCTGGCCGCTCTTGTTCAATGACTGTTCGAACAAGGTCTGCAGACTCTTGTGAGACGTGAGCCGTTCCAATCAGGATAATGGACTTCTCTGACACAGAAACAACCTGAACATCGTCAGGATATTTACCCTGAAGTCCATGGGTGAGAGAAGCGAGAGGAGGCTGAGGAACAGGTTCATTTACTGGAGAATCCATGAGCACACCTTTGCACATTAGAACGGCAACTTGTCAAGTCTAGAATTTAAAAAGAGCAATATTGTATGAATTCATGGTAGAATCACTTGCATCCCCAAATAAGACGTTTATAAGTTCTCGAATAGAATATTGAGGAATTTCACGGATGAGTCAACGAACGCAAGCGCTTCGAGTTTGGATATGGTTCAGTGGAGATGGAACCCGCTGGCAAGTGGCCAAAACGAAGGATGGGTATTGGCATTGTGCACTTGGATTGTTAGGTGGAAAACGATTGTCCAGTTGGGAACCTGGCTTTCCGCCAGGACTTGGCCCTCTTCCCGAAGGGTTTGAGACCCGATAACGGCTCAAGCCAGCGCCAAAATACGCAACAGGTGCATTCAATTCATCTCTAGACCTTACCTTCACAATCAACGACCACGCCAGCTGAATCTACGATTACCTACAAGTCATAAAGATAATTTACGTTATCGCCTCCCCAGTCTTTAACTTTACCTTCGATCATTTTCTCTTTTCCACAATATACCCAGACTGTCACATCTGCTGTATTCGTGAGTCGTTTCATTGACTGCATAAGCGTCAACACAATTTTCCTTCCGCGCTCACGATCAATCGCCAATCGATTGTAGAGCGAATCGGTGATATGGAGTTGCAGCAAGTGTCCTTTCACCACCACGGACTCGACATCTGGATTATTGTTTAATTGGGTTTGAATCTGTTCTGTAACTTCTGAATCTGTCAGTTCCACACTCACGGCATCTCCAATCATCATTGTCATTCAACATGGATCACAGTGGATGCGTCGCGTCTCGTAACCACGCAACAGTTTCATCATCCACGATCGAACATACGACCTCATATACGCGAGCATGATAGGCATTAATCCAAGCAATTTCCTCGTCGTGCAACAACGTTCGTTCGATAAGATTTCGATCAAATGGGGCAAGCGTGAGCGTCTCGAAAGCATACAGTTCACGCTCCGCGCCAACCACGTCTGCACAAGAGATCACCAAAACTAGACTTTCGATACGAATCCCATACGCCCCAGCTTTATAATACCCCGGCTCATTCGAGACAATCATCCCAGGATGTAACGCAACCGATCCTCCCGCCTTTGATATTCGCTGTGGGCCTTCATGAACGCCAAGATAACTTCCCACCCCATGTCCGGTGCCATGATCATAATCTAACCCTGCTTCCCAGAGTGATGTTCGAGCCAGAACATCAAGTTGCGAACCGGTTGTTCCTTTGGGGAAGCGCACAGAGGCTAGAGCGATGTGGCCTTTTAAGACTCGAGTATACCGGTCACGATGTTCCGCCGTTGGCGTTCCGATCGCAACGGTCCTGGTCACATCAGTGGTCCCGTCTAGGTACTGTGCCCCGGAATCCACCAAATACAATGTACCAAAATCCAATCGAATGTTGGACTCAGGAGTTGAACGGTAGTGAATAATGGCTCCATTGGCACCAGCCCCTGAAATGGTTGGAAAGCTCATATCTTGCCAGAAGTCATTCTGTTGACGACACGCATCCAGATACTTGGCCGCATCTAGCTCCGTCACCTCGCCACTTGGACTTTCTCGATTCAGCCACGCCAAGAAACGACAAAGCGCTGCGCCATCCCGTATGTGAGCGTTGCGAGCTCCCTGTACCTCGACCATGTTTTTACAGGCTTTCGGCATCACACATGGATCATCGCCATGTACAACCCTCGCGTCATACTGCTTAAGACGGTCAAGAATCCACGATGGTGTTTTTCTCGGATCACATAATACGCGAATGTGTTGTTGCCCGAGCTGCTCCAATTCACGCTCAAACGTATCAAGCGAACATGGAAAGACCGTTGGACCAAAATGTTCAAGAATTTGAGGTGTAAGCTTTTGTTCTTGAACAAATAACCGTACCGATCCATCATGAAAGACAATCCCCATACACAACGACAACGGTGTATAGGCGAGATCGCTTCCTCGAATATTCAGCAACCAGGCCAGAGAATCCGGGGATGTGATCACGGCAGCCCCAATTCGGTCTTCTCGGAGTTTTCTACCCAGCTCCTCGCGTTTTTCTCGTGAGTCTTTCCCCGTAAAATGCAATGGATGAGGAATCATTGCTGTCAGCGGAACCGCAGGACGATCTGTCCATGCGACATCAACAGGATTCGGGATGGAGGCAACAAGCTCCGCCTGAGCCTGTTCACACACAACCCGTAATCGCTCAACATCATCAAATGTATGTAACCATGGGTCATATCCGAGCTTTGAACCCGGCTGAAGGACTGCAGACAACCATTCCGTGAGCGACATCTCCGCACTATGATAAGGCTCAAAGCACGATGGATGCACTTCAGTTTTGACCTGCAACACATATCGACCATCGACAAAAATCGCTCCTGTATCTTGCATCGCCACGGCAACCCCGGCAGAGCCGGTAAATCCAGTCAGCCACTGTAAGCGTTCTGCAGAGTCTGGGGTATATTCATTCTGATATTCATCAGCATGCGGAATTAGAAATCCAGACAAGTTTCGCTTGAACAGTTCATTGCGCAATACCGACACTCGCCTGACTTGCTCGGACAGCTCTTTCATTGACAACCTTTCATCAGGATACCCAGCGGGTCATACAATACACTCTCCTGGATCAATTGTAGCAAAACACGGTTTGAAATGGGCACAGGAATTTTCAGGCTAATTTCGACGTCCAATTAAAGACGAACGTCTGTCGCTCAGCTCCATTACAGATAGTGATTTCAAAAATAAGGGAAAAACGTATGGTAAAGAGTCTGAACGATAAGGAAAGGTATGCTGGGGGAGGGATTACGCTAGGCTTCCAAGTACGAACGCACGTTCGGCTAACACCTGATGTTCAGTTTCATAGGTCGGAATCATTTTAATAAAATTGGCATCGACTAAAATTTTTTTAATGTGAGTCGGAGGCGCCACAAGACTCATCCCGACATGCTTGTCCATCAGAGTCAAATGTGCCAATGCTAGAAATCCCAGGGCGGCACTATCCATGGCCGTCACATCACGCATATTCACGATAATATGATGAACGTTCGTCGTTTCGGCATTTCTGATCACGGCCTGAAAGACCTTCCGTGAGTAAAAACTCAAACGGCCAGAGATCATAAGCACCAGCACATCGTCTTGTAATCGTTCCATGACTTGCATGATCAAACCTTTACACTGTTCTTCATCGGCCATTTCCAGAAATACTTACGTAAAATATTTACTGCAAGCGGCATGCGTCTCAAGATATGCCCTATCAACTAAAAATAAGAATGCAACAGTTAAGAGAACCCCGAAAATAGAAACGAATGAATACAGAGAACAACAAAAAATATCAACGAGGCACAAGCGCACTCAACAGAACGGTAGATGGCATTTCTCAAAACACGAGGACAACCCCGTCGAATCAGACTCATGCAACAAGTCACCATTTTTATTACGCCAATTTCCGTAGATTTCGAATTCCACGGACATTCACTCATCGGCAAGTACGATCACGTCTCCCATGGGTCTAGGTCTCGCGCCCTCTCTTCTTGATATGACATTGACAAACAAGACGAGAACGCTACTATACGACTGATAACTTCGTTTTTATCACACACGATACAGGTGCAAGCGATGAGAAGAGGGGGAGGAACGACCTTGAAATTATTTATTTTTTTCATTTCCATACTGAGTCTTTCGATGTCTGCTTTCGCAGATTCAGCGTTTTCCAATTCTCCCAATAGCTGGATATTATCCGATGACCAACGGAGAGCGTTTCTTCACTATTACTCGCCAATCATTTTGAAAAGAGCGGATGAAGACAAGATTAAGGGAAAAACTCGTGGCCACGACTGGATTACAAATTTCAATTTTGATCAAGATGGTGATTTCAGTAATAACCGGAAAAATTGGGAGAAAGAAAAAACTAAATTTATTGCTGGCAAGGACCACGAGAATTGGAACATTCAGCCTACCCTGTATACGGCGGTTATTGAGTTTATGCAGAATGGCGAAAAAAGTTTAATTCTGCTGTATCACGTTTACCATGCCATGCAAGGATGCCAAAAACTCGAACAGGTTATTTGCAAGAATGAAGATATTCATGACTGGGAACGCATGGAAGTTCGAATCAATCAGGTGACGGACCAAGGTCCAGGCAATGGAGAGAACGTCGGGTATTATGTGCTCACCGCCCATTCCAAACACACGGGTCGGCTTGGAGGGCACCCCGACCTTCATTACCTTGACAATATGGAGACCCCGCAAACGATCGCGGGAAAACACCTTTTCATTTGGCAAGCTAAATGGCGTGGTTCAACTGGGCCGCGAAAAGGCGAGCTACGGTTTGTCGAAGACGGATTGCACGAATTTCTGGATGGCAAAGCCAAGGTCGACGTGAGCGGACACGACAACAAGCCGTTTCATTATATATTCGTGGATCAAGACGCCAAGGACACCACGGCATTCTGGAATGCACAAAGTCTCAGGGCCGATAATGCATCGGAGCTAGTTTCCGGAAGAGACGATGACGACATCATCAAGACAAGAAAAACTAAGCGGATCACGTATGAACTCCAGGACTTGGCAGATGTGTTCCCGACTCATTGGGTTCATGCGAACGGCCAAGGGGCGAATATCAATTGGGCGGGATCGACGGTTCAGATTGAACTGACTGAACCCATTCAATCATCCATCACTGGCAACGCGATAGACATCCCAGCCGGACTTCAAGCATTCCATCAACAATCACTCGATGACGGCAACAAGGGGAAACGAAGCGGTTATCCAAAAAAACACTGGTTTTGGGGAACATACTTTTGGGGCAACGAAGGGAAGTGGACAAGTGACGCCTACCGAAATCGAGGGGAAGTTTGGAATCAACACGATTACTTTGCTCACGAAGGGAGCGAACACCTGAGAAGCAAACCCTTCCCGGAAGATGAGGCTGGAGAATGGTTACCGGAAGGGTGGCATAAAGCCGAGAATGGAGGATTCGACGGACGATGGATTCAATTGTTTTCGGAATGACAGGTCTTGTTGATCAAGCAACAATTACAGCCACTATCCCAAAGCCGTCTTCACTGCCTGACCGATCTCTGCTGGATTTTTGACAACATGGACGCCGGCGGCTTCGAGGGTCGCCATTTTTTCCGCGGCCGTGCCTTTACCTCCTGTGATGATCGCCCCAGCATGGCCCATGCGTCGACCTGGAGGAGCGGTGATTCCGGCGATAAAACTCACAACGGGTTTCGTGACATGCTCCTTAATGTACGCCGCAGCCTTGTCTTCAGCATCACCGCCAATTTCACCAATCATCACCACGGCTTCCGTTTCGTCATCTTCTTCAAACATGTGTAAGAGATCGATATAGCCTGTCCCAATAATTGGATCTCCTCCAATTCCGACGCAGGTCGTCTCTCCAAGACCAAGTTGCGTTAATTGATTCACAGCTTCATACGTGAGCGTCCCACTTCTGGAAATCACACCCACCTTCCCTTTTTTATGGATGAATCCAGGCATAATGCCAATCTTGCATTCATCTGCCGTAATAATCCCCGGACAGTTTGGACCGATAAGACGCGTTGCATGACCTTCAAGCGCTCGCTTGACTTTCACCATATCATTGACAGGAATGCCTTCAGAAATACAGATAATGAGCCATACACCCGCTTCAATGGCTTCTAAAATCGCATCAGCCGCAAAGGGTGGTGGCACAAAAATCAACGATGTGGTGGCATCGGTTTTCTTTACCGCATCACGTACGGTATTAAAAACCGGGATACCTTCAACTTCTTGACCGGCCTTGCCAGGAGTGACACCGGCCACCACTTGAGTCCCATAGGCTTGGCATTGAGTCGCATGGAACGACCCTTCTTTTCCGGTGATTCCTTGAACAACGACACGCGTATTTTTATCAACCAGAATACTCATTCGTCGGACCTTTCAGTGCTGGCAACTACGGTTGAAATTTAGGCCTTCTTTTTCTTACTGCACAATGCGACGATTTTCTGAGCCGCTTCCCAGAGATCGGTAGCCACTTCAACTTTCAAACCTGACTCGGCAAGAAGCTTTCTGCCCTCTTCCGCGTTGGTCCCTTGAAGCCGCACAACAACCGGCAATTTAATTCCGACTTCTTTCGCAGCATCGATGACGCCATGGGCAATTCGTTCACACCGAACAATTCCACCAAAGATATTGATAAATATGCCTTTGACTTTCTTGTCCTTTAACAGAATTCTAAAGCCAGCCGCGACCGTTTCCTTCGTGGCCCCCCCCCCAACATCAAGAAAATTGGCAGGCTCCGAACCGGCCAATTTAATAACATCCATCGTCGCCATGGCTAAACCTGCACCGTTGACCATGCACCCAATGTTTCCGTCAAGCTTGACGTAATTGAGGCTGTGTTTTCCAGCTTCGATTTCCATGGGCTCTTCTTCATGCAAGTCACGGAATTTTAGGATAGCCGGATGCTTATACAAGGCATTGTCATCAAATGACACTTTGCCATCTAATGCGATCAGTTGCTTATCAGTGGTAATCACCAGGGGATTGATTTCTATAAGAGCCGCATTTTTTTCCATGAATAAACGATAAAGATTTTCCAACATTTGAAAGAATGGCTTCACCACCGCTGGTTCCAACGTTGGCAACCCAAGCCCAAACGCTAAATTTCTTCCGTTGTAGGACTGAAATCCAACCGCAGGATCAATGGCTTCCTTTAAGACTTTTTCAGGCGTGTTCTCGGCAACCTCTTCGATTTCCATTCCACCTTCTGTGCTCACAATGAACGTCGGACGACCTGTATCACGGTCTACAAGCAGACTGAGATAGAGTTCTTTATCGATGCCGGCGCCTTCTTCAATCAGCAGTCGCCTGACCTTTCGACCCTTAGGACCAGTCTGATGGGTCACAAGGGTTTTTCCAATTAATTCCGTAGCGAGACCAGGCACTTCTTCTTTATTTTTGGTAATTTTGACGCCTCCGGCTTTTCCACGGCCTCCAGCATGAATTTGTGCCTTGACCACGTACACTGGCGTATCCAAAGCCGCAGCCCATTTTTCTGCCGCACGCGCATTCTTGATTTCCTTCCCTTTCGGCACAGACACACCGTATTGGGCAAAGAGTTGTTTGGCTTGAAATTCATGAATGTTCATGTCTGATCCTTTTGGCTATATGACGAAGACGACACTTACTCGTGACGCATTGAACGCCAATGCTAGGGCTTTCGTGTATAGGCTGGCAACACCATTGGAGATGCAACTTGATTCTTCACACCATGCCTTGTGGCTTCGGCTCGAAATCGAGCCAGATGATCGAGCGTTAAGGGACCTTGAGCATCTGCCTTTGCACGTGCAGCAGCCGTTAAGCCGGCACGCTTCCCAAAGACCATAAGATCTAACAAAGAGTTCCCCATCAATCGGTTGCGTCCATGAAGTCCCCCAGAGGCTTCGCCTGCAACAAACAGATTCTTCACCGGGGTTTCACTGTTTTCGTCAATTTTTACGCCACCGTTTTGGTAATGAAGAGTCGGGTATATCAACACGGGGTCCTTGCGAATATCGACATTGAATCGTTCATATTGTTTCACCATCGCTGGGAAATGCTTATCCAACGTTCCCTCACCATGCTCGACGTCAAGAAGCGGTGTATCTAGCCACACGCCGACTTTCCCTGAATCAGATGTGATCCCACGCCCTTCCTCGCATTCACGAATGATAGAAGACGAGACAACATCGCGAGTATCAAGTTCATTGACAAACCGTTCACCTTTGGCATTAACCAAATGTCCACCTTCAGATCGAATCCCTTCGGTCACTAAGGCACCCACGAGTTGCTCAGGATAGACTCCACCCGAAGGATGGTATTGAAAGGTATCGATCTGGACTAGCGGCGCCCCCATTCGATAAGCCATCGCCAATCCGTCGCCGGTTGCCCCATAATGATTACTTGTCGGGAAACCTTGTATATGCAAACGACCGATGCCGCCCGTTGCCAGAATGACCGTTTTAGCCGCAACGACAACTAAGCGTTTGTTATCCAAATCCTGTAACACAGCACCGGTACAGACACCCTGGGCACTGAGCAACTCCACCGCTGCGGCAAATTCAAGGAGTGGAATTTTTTGATTGAGTACCTCATCTTTGAGTACTCGCATTATTTCGAGACCTGTATAATCCGAGCAAGTCAAAAGCCGTTCTTTCGAACTGCCGCCACCTTTTTTGACATGGAGATTTCCATCAGCGTCTCGATCAAACAAAACCCCTAGCCCGAGCAGCCATTTTGCAATAGACGGCCCCTCTTCAACCATGACCTTCAAAAGGGCATGGTCGTTTTTCATATGACCGCCCTTAAGAGTATCGAGAAAATGTTGAACCGGAGAATCATCTGGAGCCACAGCGATCTGCATCCCACCCTGTGCCATCACGGAGTTAGAATCAACAAGACGCAGCTTGGTCGCTAACAGGACGTTCGCCCCCGCCTCATGAGCATGCAAGGCCGCGGCACAACCAGCACCACCTCCACCCACCACAAGCACATCAACAGAGTATTCCGGGAGAAGAGTTAGATCGGCCGAGATAGGGCTTTCACCTTCTAGAATAGACGCGAGCTCTCTGACTGTCCGATCGCCGACATTCGGGCCAAACATAATCGGACGATAGGCTTGCTCACGATGATCAGGGTGATATTTTTTTATGAGGGTATCGCGTTCAGCAGGCGTGAACTTTGGAAGAGATTGCGCTCGACGCGCATCACGAGATGTATGCACGACGTCGTGAAGGGCCTGGAGATCCATTTATAATGCTCGCATGTCAACAGGCTCATCATAGATGCATGGAATTTCAAGGGCAGGTGCAAATGGTAATGTGCAAATTGAAGATGAAGTCACAGAATGTAATTTAATATTTTTCATGTGATATTTTTCACTTTTCATTTTGATTTCTGCTAGGGAATTTTAGCCGATGCCTGCTGCAATTCCTCATCAGTCATCTTCAACACTCTTGACCAGTCTGCTTGATAGCGACCTTCTTCGATCTCCTGAATTCGTTTATCTAACCCTTCAGGCTTATCCGTGAAGTGCACCCCTTGAGCACGACTTGCATAGACAGCCACAAGATTAGGAGCAATATCGGCAATGCACACTGGCGCACACATACCACACATCACGCAATCCATAAACATTTCTGAGACAGCTTTAAAATCACCAAAGACCGCCTTCCAAACCCCTTCACGAACATCAATAGACTGCGGACAAGCTTCTGTGCACGCATTGCAATTTCTACAGAGAGGAGCCTCTGGATATAGGGTAAAGAGGTCTTGCTTGGGATCTTTGAGTTCCGTCAAATCATACGTGGCTTTTCGTGCAGGGAAGGCCGGCATAAATGAAAACGACATGCCATCTTCGACCGCAAATGAACAGGCCAAACAGGTTTTGACTTTTGGATCATCTTTTGTTCGATAATACGTGGCACAGGCTCCACAAAACCCTCCAAGACATCCCGCACCACGAATCACTTCCTGACCGGTATACCAAAGCGCTTTGATCAAGGTGATACCGGCTGGAACTTTATGAGGCTTCCCCTCAATCTCAACTGTCACCATCTGAGGTTGAAGGCTTTCCTCTTGTTCCAATGTCCGTTTTTTATCGAATGTTTCAGAAGTCATAATGATCAAACGGGACGTAATAAAAATTAATTTAAAGCGTTGAGCGCCGACCCAGCCCTAAACCAGGCAATTTGCTGTTCGGTCATACTATGGTTTGCTTTGATTTTCACGTCTTTCCCATCTTTCTTATGAATCGTAATATCGATGGGTTGCCCGGGAGTGAGGTTACTCAATCCATGGACGGAGAATCGATCTTCCTGCTCAATTTGATCATAGTCACTCGGATTCGCGAATGTCATCGGAAGCACACCTTGTTTTTTAAGGTTTGTCTCATGGATCCGTGCAAAACTCTTTGTCAGAACAGCCAGCACACCGAGAAATCTAGGAGACATGGCCGCATGCTCCCGACTGCTGCC
>BQIU01000090.1 GCA_021603905.1 Nitrospirales bacterium | reverse complement strand
ACATTGAATGAGGGGATAATCTGTGGCCGGAGGGTTGACATGCCCGAATATCGCATCGACTAAAAATCTTGGAAAATCAATCCCCGCAAATAACGCTAAATGGAGAGAACCCCAAAATCGGGAATTGAATTCCATCAAAGAGAATTTATCACTGACAGGGTCCCAGCGATATTCAAACATCCCCACGCCTTCCCAGCCAAGATGTGTGGCTCTCAATTTCGCATCAGCTAAGATCGCCTCGTGTTTCCAGGCACTTCGCAATGAAGACACTCCCCCTGTATGCGGGACTTCGTGAACGCGCCGATGCATGAATTCTCCTAATATCGCACCTTGCCATTGTGATAAGAACACTCCCACTCCAGCACCCTGTACATATCCTTGAATGAGAACCTTTTGGTAGCGCTGGCGTAGCTGCTTGAGTCGTTCACTGGCTATGTGACTGGTTCGACATTTAATGACATCTCCAGAACTCCCATCTCGGGCATACACCGCATCAACTTTGAGGAACAATGGTTCCCCAAGCATTTGTAGCTCACTGTTTGATGGTAATGCATCATCTTCCCCAAGCAGAGCAAACGGTGGTAAATGATCCTGAAAGCCTCCTTCTATAGAAGCTTGGAATAAGTCATATTTACTCAATGCCTGATAGACTAACCGTTGGTTTTTGGGGGTTGGCAGGAGATGCTGAAATTGCTGAAACCATGGTCGAATGGCTAATAAAAAGGCCTCTGAAGGAATAATTAAGTCTATGGTTTCTTGATGGAGGATCTTGCTCAACCAGGCGATGAACTTTTCATGGTCATCATATGACGGTTGCTGATGTGCGACTTCGCAATAAGAAGAAGAAAAGCCTAATGCGTCTTCGACAGGAGATGTCGAGACCACGCGGTAGCCGGCTCGACCAAGAGAGCGTATAACTGCAAGGGAACCAATTGCATGAGCTTCGGTCACCAATATCGAAAGGCTGTTTCTCCAGTTATCCTTCAATGCTGTTCCTCATGGCTTTGTCGGGGTGAAATGCGAACACATCTTTGCTAGGGCCAAATCAATACGATGAAAGCATTGTTCAAAATACGCATTGGACAAACCGTATGGGTCATGAAAGTACACAGCCCAGGATTGTGGAGACCATAATCCTAGCAATGTAACCTGGACATCATTTTCCTTAAAATATTGATCGTAGAGCGAGTTGGCATGATTGGGTTCGAAGGCGACAAGCAAATCTCCAGATTGCAATGAGACTTCTTGAATGTTCTGACTCCGATGAGTCGTAAGTTGAATGCCCCGACTACTTGCTGCAACTTGTGCGCTTGAATTTGCAGGGTTGCCTGACTTGGCTTTCAGGCCGGCTGAAATGGTGTGTCCGCCCAACTCACGAAACTTGAATTCAGCATACGGACTGCGACAGATATTTCCATGACAGACAAAAATCACCCTTGAAACCCTGAGCCAATTAATGCGCCGATAGACGGAATACCCACCCAGCATCGCTTTAGCCGAAAAGAATGTATTTCTTAAAAACGCTTTTTTCCCACCGTAGGCATCGGCGAAGTATTCACCGTTTTTTCCCAATGAACGCTGTGATGCTAGCATCTCCCTCACCTTCTTTCTCCACTTTCAATATTCTTCAACCTCTCAGAGTCATGTTGCAACGGGAGTTTGTGAATCCTTGCTGTTGTGCTGCAATTTCATGGGTACTATAGTGTTTATGCATATATGAAAAGAAATGTACGATTATCACAATTCATGGAATGCTCCTAACGTCTTATTTCTCAAGGAAGTGAATATCCGAAGTGGTTTAAAAAAGACCCGAATTCTCCCCATACACGTAAGTGAGACATATCTGAGAAAATGGTGAACGTTGGAATAATGGAGCTGTTAGGGTGTTTGCGGTGATGATATATGTCTGCTCACAATTAACAAGAATTATCTCCGACGAATTGATAGGCCAATTCAGCCCGTCATATCAAGGTCTGTTACAACGGATGACCGTTTCAATTATCTTCCGATCTATGAGGCGTATGACTTTACTGACTTGGCTACATTAACCGATACTCTAGAAAACAGGGTTTAACCTTGGGCTGTCTATTCCGTTATACCAGGATTATCAACGATCGTAGTCCTGGTCGCTTTAGGAAGTTACTTGGATTTGCTCAAGATATAAGAATACCTGCTGACGAACTGAAATAAAATACAACATGTGCAGAAAAGTGGGTCTTGGGGCAATAGTCGAGAATTGAAGAAGGAGTGCCTAGTATTTGACCGGTGATTTCCAGAGGATCGTTGCCCCAGACTGTCAGCATACATTCTTATGCAAGCCGCTTCAAAATGTTGGCAAATTCAGTATCATATCCTCTCATCGTATTGTGCCAGTTGATGTAGGCATTCATACTCTCATGAAAGGTAAACTCAGGGGTATAATTCAATTCTTTCTGTAGCAGGTCACAGGAATGATACACGCCTCGCATCTGGGCCGAGCAGAACTGCCAATTTATCGGTGCTGCATTTGTCACTTTGGCTATGACGGTCGGGCCTTCTATGCTCAATCTGACCTTTTCTTCCATGTCCCCAGGAAGTTTTCCGACAAGTCCACGAAAGAATAAGTCCACTTTGCAGAGCAGAGGGTCTAAGCGCAACGCTTCACGAACATTGCTGCCCACAAGGTGTTTGAAAGATCTTAATGGATTGTAGGATATGTTGGGGACCCTGGTATGCCGTTCAATCTCCTGCTTTGTGATACAAATGGTTTGTGTTTTTCCGGTCAGGGGCAGGAGATGCTCCGCGAGTTCTGCCCACGTTGTGTTGTAGTTATCTGTCACAAAGTACCGAGTCCCGTCACCCTTGCCATGAAATAAGGCCAATTCGATGGCTTTCGCGAGATTGGCCACATCGACAGTGGCACATGCTGTCTTGCCGTCATCTAGTAATCCGAATTGGTCTTGTTTAATCATGTTGACCAGGCCATTGAGTAAGTAGGAACTTGGGCCAATAATATTGGGAGGACAGAGGATGGTACTTGGTAAACCGGCTTGCGCCGCGGCTTGGACTAACTGGTCTTGCTTCAACTTCAGAATTCCATAGGCATTGGTTTGAGGGTCAGGCCGAGCCGTTTCATGAACAGAATCTGGTGAAGGTTTATCGCCATAAATGAGGACGCTACTAATATGGACAAATCGTTGGACCTGAGCGTGCTTGGCTTCTTCTAACAGGTTTTTCAGTCCGTCGATCATGACATGATCAGTGCCGCGCGTGCAGTTGACGACATGTGTGACGCCTTTGAGTACGTTTTTCACTTGTTGGCGAGATAAAATATCAACTTGTTCAAGCGTGAGGTCGAGACGTCGGAATAAACGCCATGCGCTTCCATCTGAATGGATCACGGCTAAAACCTCGACATCGTTCCTGGCAAGTAAACGTTCAATCACAGCCGTACCGGCAAACCCTGAAGCTCCAAAGACTGCCACTCGCATCATTGAGTCCTCCCATTCTTCTCATACCACGTATCTGGTAAGGCTTCTCGATGTTGATAGGCTTTGTCTAGGAGTTGTAATGATAAAAGTCCTTCTTCGGCTGAAACCATAGGTTTGTGATTGAGTTGACAGCTGAGCGCAAAGTCTTCTATTTGCTGTTGGAACTGAGAACCGGCTGAAATCTTTCCATTGACTTTACTCAGATTAATAGCCAAATCAGGCTGCTCATAGGGGTATAACACCAAGTCTTTCATATTATCAGGCAGTAAAACATGACCTTTTTCTGTATCTAACACTAACCCTGATGGCAAGGCGGTTGTTTTAGAAAAATGAACGTATCCGGAAATTTGTTCATCACCTTGTCCAAATTTCATCAACATTCTCGCATTGGCTTCGGGGCCGCCTAAGGAGTCATCCTTGAGCTGTATGTTGTCAGGAAGTCCAAACAGATGGATCATACGATCAAGGAAGTGGGTGCCCGTGACAACCAGGACGCCACCACCGATATTTTGGCGTTTCATGAGATAGTTGGAAAACGTGGCCCATCCTCCAGGGGTTCCAAATTGATAGGCAAACTTTTTGACTTTTCCAAAGTATCCCTGCTCGAGTAAGTCTTTAAGCAATTGAAAGTTTGGATAAAATCTTGTGCAGTACCCGACAGCCACTCTTTTCCCAGATTGCTTTTCCGCTTCGATAATGTCTAGGCCTTCTTGTAGGGTTGATGCGAGCGGTTTCTCGATGAGTACATGAATGCCGTTGCGTAAACATTCGATTGCCAGGGAGGCGTGAAGGTGGTTGGGTGTGGCAATGAGTGCACCATCAACCTCACCTTTCATATCTGATATCGATGAGAGTATTTCCACTTCAAGTCCGAATTCATTCGCAATTTTTTGTGCTCGGCTTATCTCGGGGTCCACAAACGCCACAACCTTCACTCGCGGTGATGCTAGTGCGGCTGGAATATGTGAACCGTATGAAATTTTCCCTGTCCCAATGATGGCAAGTTTAAAGGGAGAGAAGGACATTTCAGATGTGTGTTGGTCTTTATTCATAAGAGTATCAGTGGCTGATCATGGTTTCTGGATAAATGATCGATAGGAGGTAAACGATTTCCTTTTGGTTGCTGGTTCTACACGTTCGTATGGATTTCACGAAACCCCTTGTCGACATCTAATCAATCAACCAATTGATGAAGAATAGCATGCAGTTTTCTGTTCCATCAGGTTATGAATGAAATGTTCAAATTTATCCACTCGGTTTTCCCAATCATTTTGCCGGGCATAGTTTGTTCGTTCTACCGACGTTGAAGCTGACGTGCCATCAAGGTTTCGTTGGATCGCATCGATCCATTCGTCGACCGTATGGCAAATATCAATATATCCTTCAAAATACTGCTTGATCGGAGCCGTGTATGCAGAAACAACGGGTTTTCCAGACGCCAAGTATTCATTGATTTTCAGTGGATAGGCGGCAAACATCCATGATTCTTTGGTGCTGAGGTACGGAGCAATCTGAATGTCCATTAAATCCAAACAGAATGGTATATGTTCTTTAGCAATTTGCCCGACATAGGTCACATTCTCTCGGTGGAAAAAATCTTGGTACGACGTCCATTTTTTTTGATCTGATTTCATCGTGTTGTTCATCACACGTCCAATAAACACAAAGTGGCAGCGAGTAAATTTCTCGGCTAACTGATTGAGCAATACATAATCAAGTTTCCGATTTATAGTTCCTAGATATCCTATTCTGGGGCCAGGGATTTCTTCGATGCGAGTTGAAATGTCAGATGGTTGCCGTACATTATCAAATGATGAAATGTCAACACCATTTTCAACGATATGCCGTTCAATTGTGGGGTTTTTGATCATTTCATCCCACACGGTATGGTTGACGGCCGTCACGAGGTCAGCCATGTCGACGAGTTGTTCATGGTAGGTATTTTCATCCTCACCGATAAAATTATACGCATCGAACATATGATAGAGAACATAAGTCGGATTTAATTCTTTGACATATGGGAAAAATGACGGATTAAAGCAAAAGACAATGAACTCATCGTTTGGATGTATGGACAAGATCTGCTTGAGCTTTTTGCAGTGATGCTTCACGGCCCATCGATCGGCCAGGGGAATTTTATAGTTCCTTGGCAGAATTTTCCCTGGCTTGTACAGCCGTACATCATCTTTCTGTTCCTCGTGGCCAAAGTATTGAGCATTGGTACATTGATGGGAGTACAGGGCGCCGTTGGAATAGAGGACCGGCCAGCCTCTTTTTCCCAGTCGGGATAGCGTGTGTTGACGTCCTGCCCATTGGCCGTCCCAGATCGTATGCGAAAAAGCAATAATGGGTAATTGTTTTTCTTCCCATTTTCTGCTTAAGCAGCTCATAGGAATGGAGTATCCATCAGGGGTGCTTGTCGATTATTCAATGTCATGGAATCGGGTTTGTCGCTGGTTATCGTTTATAGAGGGTTATCGGCCTTTGCCCGATCACGCTTGAGAGTCTTCCTCTCAACTGGATTGTGAGTTCTTGCTCTGCATCATGTATCGTAACACCATATTTCCACCAGTTGTAGAGGTCGTGCGCTGGCTTAGCGCCCCCTTTGAGCGGGGTATAAGGAGCAGGCAGTTTTTTCGCAGAGACGGCTCGCCTTTGTTGTTGATCTATGAGGCAGGCGAGAAGGGAAATGTGACTAAGAAAAGCCCCATTTCTCGACATGAAAGCCATAATGCTCCTGAAACAAACGCATGTGGTCTTGTAATTTGTTATGAATAATGGCTCGTTCTTCTTTTGATAGCTGTTTTTTTTGACTAACTTTAGCGACGGGTTTGTACAGTCCTTTAAGAAGTTGTTTGGCCGATTGAGGTAACAAGTTTGTCACAGACTTAATATGGGGGTGCATATTCAGGAAAACTTCAGCTTGCGATAATTGGTTTGTTTTATGCTTCACTTCATCAACTATTTCTACATCAGTACTGTTGAGATGTAACCTGTCAAATACGGAAGTGAGAAGTTGTGCCGGGTTGGAGACGAGCTCATCGAAATCAAGCACCAGAATATTTGTGACTCCAAAATGCTCCCGATAGGGTTCTAATTGCATGGAGTAGTCTGAAATACTTACGTACCGGTCATCAGTTATTGGCAGCTTCGGGTCAAACCATTTTTTATCTAGGGAAAAGTTGTAATCCGACTCAATGCGTTTAAATGGATCTCTGACGACATACAAAAAGGTAGGGGTGATTCCATAGGCCTTTATTTTGTGGGCGACATTCGGTTCAGAAGGGTATTTGGTGTACCCAGTCGAGGCCTCAAGCACATAGGTATGTTGATCTGGATTATAGTCCCATAAATCGGAATAGTGCGGGACGCTGACTCCGTGCCCTTGATTTTCAGAAAAATATTCTGGCTCTTTATGAACGCATGAGCAAATCTTGGGGTGTTGAGCGAGATGCCAGTACAGAGTCGTGGTGCCGCTCTTCATCGCACCAATAATCATGATATAGGCATCGTTTGGAATGATGGACTTGGACATACTGGATACTCAATTGAAGGAACGGCATTTGCTGGTTCCCGATGCCACGATTTCGACGAATAGAAATTTAAAATAGGCTATAGAAGGGCGAGAGCAGAAAATTACCAAAGACGCAGCAGTGTGTCAATTATGTCAATAATGTTGAGTTTCCTGGTGAGGGGGGTGCGTACAGTGACGTTCTCGCTCTCTTCATCTACGAATACATCAATTATGTCCTGTGATGTTTTGATTCGCAAGTACTCGGCTGAGACGCATTGAGTCCCGAGTCAGGGACGGCACAATGGAGCAAGTCCGCGTGCCTCGATGCACCATCTCAATTCTTTCACTTTCTGTAATCCTCCCATCTAGGCTTTATCCCATGATTTTCAGTGAACATTCTTAAGAAATTGATCCTTAAGAGAAACGGCCTGAACGATTTCATGATGAGTCCAGAATGGTATACTGATGAGGTCTTTTCCGCTATGATCGAAGTAGGGGAACCTCTAAAATGGCATAGGATGGACGTTAATGAATTACGTGGTTCTTGCCGATATATGACACGAGAATAGACATGAGTGGTCTCTGTTGGGATCCTATCCTGACAACGTTTGACCTTGATTTTATAAAACATAAAGAGGAAGTGATGAACGTCAGCATTTTTGGCCTTGGATATGTCGGAGCCGTATCGTTGGGTTGTCTCGCCCGAGATGGACATGCGGTTGTTGGAGTCGATTTGGATCAAACGAAACTCGATTTGATACGTCAAGGTGCCACGCCCATTATCGAAGAAGGCATGGAAGAGTTAATGAGCCATGCCGGTTCGTGCGGCCGCGTGGATGTCACTGATAATCCCATGGATGGGGTGCATCGTTCAGAGGTGTCTTTTGTGTGTGTCGGCACACCGGCACGTTCAAATGGCAGCCAAGACTTATCGGCCATACGGCGGCTCAGTGAGCAGGTCGGCAAAGCGATGAAATCAAAAGTCGGATACCATGTCTTTGTCATTCGATCGACGGTGTTTCCAGGGACGGTAGAAGAAATCATTACACCCATTATTGAAGAACATTCCGGCAAGCAGAAAGGACAGGATTTTGATGTCTGTTTTCAGCCTGAGTTTCTTCGAGAGGGATCCTCTATTAAAGATTATGATCATCCACCGTTGACGGTGGTGGGTACGGACTCAACACGTGCGGAGAAGGTGTTGCGTGATCTGTTTGGGCATTTACCGTGTGAATTCATTGTGACGTCAATCCGAACGGCAGAGATGGTCAAGTATGCCTGCAACATCTTTCATGCTCTCAAAGCGACATTTGCGAATGAAATTGGACGACTCTCACAGGCGATGAGCGTTGATTCGCACGCCGTGATGGATATGGTGTGCCGTGACACGCGTCTTAATATTTCTCCTGCCTATCTGAAGCCTGGGTTTGCGTTTGGAGGTTCGTGCTTACCGAAGGATCTAAAGGCCATGCTCTATGTGGCTAAAACCAGCGATGTGTCGGTGCCGATGCTTGCGAATGTTTTGACAAGCAACACCATCCATATCGATCATGCCATTGACGCAGTATTGAATTCTGGGAAAAAGTCTATAGGATTAATTGGGCTGAGTTTTAAGAGTGGGACTGATGATTTGCGGGAAAGTCCATTGGTGGTGATGGCCGAGCGCTTCATTGGAAAAGGACTTGATCTTCATATTTATGATCCTGAAGTGAATGTGGCAAGACTGATGGGGGCAAACCGTCGTTTTATTGAAGAGACGATTCCTCATATTGCTTCATTAATGACCAAAAATTGTGAATCCTTGGTCGAAAAGGCTGAGGTTCTCATCGTTGGCTTAAGCGACAAGGCGATCATGGATGTCCTTGTTCGCACAACTCGGGATGATCAAATCATTCTCGATCTTGTCAATATTCCTCAAAAGGACCGTATTCGAGGGAAGTATCAAGGAGTCTGTTGGTGATACGACTTCTGCTTGCATGGATACGCTACGAGGCGTAACGAACGATATCACTGACTCTCAGGTTCTTCGCGTTGCCTGTTCCTATGATGTATCTTCGAGGTTTTTAGTATTTCATACGACCTATGAACCATTCTCACATCTGGACTTTCTTAGATCCTCATTAACAGTGGCATTTGCGAGCATGTTGTTCTGATTTGATTCGTTTCGTATACGATGGGGATGCTGTTGAACGTAAGAGTGGTCTCGTCTGCTCGAGAGTGTGATGAAATTTATTGTTGGTTTCGTTGCGGTTGTCCTTCTTTTTGAAGGTGCGATACGTATTCTGATCGGTGCCCCACGGCCGGAGCAATTGCCGTTAATTCGCGTCCAACCAGATCCTAGGTTTGGATATAGACCGATACCCGGGGATCAACATTACGGCTATGATGAGCTCACAAAGCTGAATGATTTAGGTTTGCGAGGAGAAAAAGTTAATCCTAAACGCCTTGACGAGCATCGTATCTTAGCGTTTGGAGGTACTCAGGTTTATGGGCTAGGAATTGCTGACGCAGAACTTTTCACGAATGTCCTCGAAGATCATCTCAATCGCGACGATCATGCAGGAACCTATCGAGTCATTAATTTTGGTATCCGAGCTTTTACCCTCCGTCAGCAACTCAATTTACTTGAAGAGGTTGGCGTCGATGTGGCCCCTGACCATGTGATGGTATTTCTTGATATGTACAGTATGAGAGAGATGGATATTCCAAGATATTATCGACAAATCGAAGCACGGGACTGGTATATGCTTGATCTGGCTGGGAAGCCCGATGGTCGAGTCTTGGCTCAATGGTATGTGAAGCAGGCCGCGCGTAAGAGCGCGCTTGTTGCATGGCTGCACAGCCTCTATAAAGACTGGAATCAGCGATCGAGTCTTGCTTCGAAGGTCTTACGTGGTGAAAAGGATGCTCAGGTAGATCGATGGCTGAGGTTTGTGACCACTCAAGTCGATGCGTTTATCGCCTCGGCGAAGGCACGCGGGTTTACCTTGAGTTTTATATTGCTCCCGTTTCCTTCTCAACTATCAAATGATCAACCGACTCGGTGGTATCAGTCTCACCTTCGTGACATTGTGACCGCGCGAGGGTTGAGATTTTTTGACTTGCAAGAGCCTTTACGCAAATTATACAAGCAAACAGGTCGTTTACCTGTCGCACCGTTTGATGCGCACTACAGCGCTGCGGCTCATGACGCCATTGGTCGCTATCTTTCCAATGCGCTATATGAAAATGCTGTGGTTCCTGTTGAGTCGTGATAAAGGCATGAACCCTAAGTATCTGATCTCGGTTATTGAAAGAACAGATTAAAGGTAATTTCCAATGTGTGGAATCTACGGACTTTTGAGTTTTTCCGAACATAACCTGGAGGAACCAAGTGTTCTCCAGCGTATGGGTGATGCCATGGTCCATCGTGGCCCTGATGATGATGGTGAATATGTGGGGAAAGGGGTTCTCCTGGGTATGCGACGTCTTGCGATCATCGATGTGGCGGGAGGGCATCAGCCGATCTCGAACGAAAATGGAACCATCTGGGTCGTGTGTAATGGTGAAATTTATAACTTTCGAGAATTACGAGAAGAACTTCGCGGATTAGGACATACCTTCAAAACCGGAACCGACAGCGAAGTGGTCGTTCATGCGTATGAGCAGTATGGGGATGACTTTGTTTCCCACCTGGACGGTATGTATGGGTTTGCCCTGTGGGATGCGACTCGTCGGCGACTCCTGGTAGGTCGAGATCGACTCGGCATCAAACCGCTCTATTATCTGAATGACGGTTCACGGTTAATCTTTGCATCGGAAATCAAATCAATCTTAGTGGTCCCAGGGGTCAGAGCCGAACTCGATCCGATGGCGCTCAGAGAATACTTGACGCTCGGATATACACCAGCTCCATATTCCATGTTTCGTGGTATTTGTAAGCTGCCGCCTGCGTCGCTCATGGTGTGCGAGAACGATCATTGCGAAATTCGGTGTTATTGGCAATTTTCAGATACTGTCGATCATTCGATGAATGAGCGAGACTGGGCGGATCAGTTAATTGAGGCATTCGAATCTGCCGTGGTCTCGCAAATGGTCAGTGATGTGCCTCTTGGAGCCTTTCTCAGCGGAGGGATTGACTCGAGTAGTGTGGTGGCAATGATGGCGAAACATAGTACGAAACCGGTGAAAACGTATTCGATCGGATTCGAAGATTCGGATGGTGGCCAGTACTACAATGAGCTTCCCTATGCTCGGAGAATCGCCGAACTCTTTGGCACCGACCATAAAGAAATTCTGGTTAAGCCTGACGTCGTACAACTGCTTCCTCGCCTTCTCTGGCATATGGATGAGCCGATGGCCGATGCCGCATTTATCACGACCTATTTAGTTGCGGAATTTGCCAGACGCGATGTGACCGTGATTCTTTCAGGCGTGGGAGGCGACGAGTTGTTTGGCGGCTATCGTCGGTATCTTGGCGAGTATTATGGTCAATATTATAATCGTATACCAGGGTGGATGCGTCGCCATGTGCTGACACCGCTTGCTCATCGTCTTCCGAGTGATCGCCATTCCCCACTCCTGAACTTATCGCGCTATGCACGGAGTTTTATGCTCTCGAATGAACTCTCATTTGATGAGCGATATCGTACGTATGTCCAAGTGTTCAATCGGATGCAGCGGAGTCGCTTGCTTCAAGAGCCGTATGACATGGAAGCAGATTCATTGGGTATGGTGTTATCGGGGTCGGGAAACGGTGACGCTCTGCGGCGTCTTCTTCATGTGGATATCGCGACCCAATTGCCCGATGACTTATTGTTGCTCACCGACAAAATGACCATGGCGACTTCTCTGGAATGTCGGGTTCCCATTCTGGACCAACGGCTCGTCGAACTAGCCGCGCGTATGCCGTCTCGCTATAAAATCCATGGACGACATCTCAAGCATATTTTGAAAGTTGCCTTTAAGGGAATCCTTCCCGATGATATTCTCTTTCGTCAGAAACGTGGATTCGGCGCACCCATGGGCGCATGGCTCAAAGGGGCCCTTTCTCCGCTCCTCAGGTCTGTTCTTTCCCAGGAATCGGTTCAGCAACGCGGGGTATTTGATTGGCATGAAATTGAACAAACCATCGCACTGCATGAGGCCAATAAAGAAGACCATACTGATCATTTGTTAGCATTGATGAACTTTGAATTATGGAGCCGCATGTATCTGGATGGTCAGTCGCCTGTTGACGTGGCCGCACAACTTCAGGATGAGTTAGTGCATTGAATATCTTCTACCTGTGTCATCGTTTCCCATATCCGCCTACTCGAGGAGGGAAAATCCGTCCTTTTAATATGATCAAGCATCTAAGCGGGGAAGGGCACAACGTGACGGTCGCATCCTTAACCCGTTCCGATGAAGAATCTGAAGCGGCACAGGGCATCCGTGACTATTGCCATGATTTTATCTGCGAACAAGTGAATGCTTCCGCTGCCGTTCTTCGCATGATTGGCAGCTTACCAACCACATCACCAGCCAGTATGGGATATTTTTATTCGCCTCGCCTCAAACGCCGCATTGAGACGGCACTTACTGAACGTTCTTTTGATCTTATTTTTGTGCACTGTTCTTCAGTCGCTCCCTATGTGGCCGATATCCCGACAATCCCTAAAATCCTGGACTTTGGGGATATGGACTCGCAGAAGTGGTTGATTTATTCAAAGTTTCGACAGTTCCCGATGTCTTTGGGCTACCGTTTTGAAAGTGTCAAACTCCGAAAAGCCGAAGAAGATCTCGCAAAGAAATTTACTGTCTGCACCTGTACGACCAAGGCTGAGCTGGAGACGCTGAATAGTTATGGGGTTCCCGTTTCGACCGACTGGTTCCCGAATGGGGTTGACACTAAATACTTTTGCCCCAGTGAAGAGTCCTACGATCCTGATGTCATCTCATTTATTGGCCGAATGGATTATTTCCCCAATCAACAGTGCATGCAGTGGTTTTGCCAAAACGTGATGCCGGTCATTCGGGAACAGCGACCCAATACGAAACTCTGGATTGTGGGTGCCAATCCGTCAAAAGCGATACGGGTTCTCGGGAATTTACCAAATGTGACGGTGACGGGATCTGTAGAGGATGTTCGGCCTTTTATCTATCGTTCGGCCGTCAACGTTGCGCCCTTAACGATTGCCCGAGGAACGCAGAATAAGCTGCTTGAGGCCATGGCCATGGGAATACCCGTGGTCACAAGTGAGCAGGCTGCTGGTGGAATTGATGCGGTTCCCGGTGAACATTTTCTGACGGCCTCAACCGTTGAAGGATATCGAGACGCCGTCCTTCGTCTTCTGAATAATCCGCAAGCCCGAGATCAATTTGCTCGCAGTGGCCGGGCGCGCGTGTTATCGCACCATAGTTGGAAAAACTCGATGAATAAGCTGGATATGTTGATTGAACAGTGTTGTGAATCCTCCTAATGCACCTCGATATTCCTCTCGCGATATTTCCCCTTGAACGTTCCCGTCATTCGTCTTTGATACCTTGAGTTCGACTTCACCTATCGTTTAATCGTCTCAATGCGTATTCTCTGATCTTTGTTGTTTTCCTGTGCTATGTTCTGAGCAGATACCTTGACGGCAGGCGTTTTCCTCTGTCTTCATGATATAACCATGTTGTTGGATTGGGCGATTTTTATGAAATCGGCCTATCAATATCAGGCTTGGATGAAGCCGAGGAATTTTACAACAGTTATTCGAGAAATCCATGAATCGTAAATTGACCGGTGATAAGACAAAGCTGCGTTTGGGTATTGCTGCAGCTGTTGTCAGCATCTTGATTCTCGTTGTACTCTTAGAAACGGCTGTGCGTGTTCGACAGTGGGTCAAGTACGGGACGGCGACCACCTCCGTTCAAAGCTTTACGGTCGATCAACAGACTGGGCTACGTGTGCCTAAGCCAGGAACCAAGACGGGGCGGATTCAAGTCAATTCATTGGGATTTAGGAGTCCAGAATTAGAGATGCCCAAGCCTCAAGGCACGGTTCGTCTTGCTTTTCTGGGTGGATCAACGACCTGGTGTGCGGAAGTCAGTAGTAATGAGATGACATGGCCTCATCTTGTCTGGAAAGAACTCAAGAAATTATACCCTGAGGTCAGGTTTGATTATCTCAATGCTGCCGTTCCTGGATACTCGGTCGGCGAGTCCCTGTTGACCTTAGAGCATCGTGTGAAATCGCTTTCCCCAGATGTGATTGTGATTTATCATGCCACGAATGATCTCAGCTATATCACTCGAAAGCTTGCTCGGGCTCAAGGTATTTTTTCTGGAAGAACGGAAGATCCGAGTTGGCTTGCTCAGTGGTCGTTGGCCTGGTTTCTCATCGAAAAAAACTTAGAATTGAATGAACGGCAACATAAAGCCAAAGAGGGCAAGGCCCAACTTTCCTTTCAGCCTGATGAGATCGCACGGGAGTTTTCTGAGCAGTTAGAACCGCTTGCGCTTGAGAGTCGTTCGGTGACGCCTCTTGTCGCGCTGGCGACGTTTTCCCACAAATTCAGGAAAGAACAGACCTTGGAAGAGCAACTTCAAGCGATGAACACCTCTATTTACTATATGCCCTATATGACTCCACAGGGGCTATTTGATGCCTTTGATGCGTTTAATGAGGTTATTCGTGAAACGGCTAAAAGGCACCAGGTTCTCTTGATCGGAGGTGAGAATCGTATTCCTGGCGATGATCAGCATTTTAATGATTCTGTACACTTTAAAGATGCAGGCAGTCAGGCGATGGCTGCGCGAGTGACCGAAACACTTATGCAGTCAACGCAGTTTCAACATTTGCTCAAGATGATCCCGGCATCTCCTTAGAGTAAGGCATTGCCACCTCATTGATCCTGCTGTCATCATTTCCCTGTTTCAACAACACTCTGTACATCGATCAAGACTGATCTTCGGATCAATGCTTGACCCATGGTGTAAGTAGAGTATCGTTGTTGCAAATAACTTCCGAATGTTTGACGTGAGTCATCGCGCCGGGTGAGTTGATACACCTTAGCTGGACCTGGACACATGTCATTGATGCATTGGGTTGATGGCTGAATCACGCAGTCGAATGCTGTGCAAGATTGCACCTTCTTTCATGGTATCGTGTCCAGGGCATTCAAACTGTTGAATGTTTGTGTCAGTATGCGATACAAGCGTCGGGCATTCGGATGCCCAACGCTTGTACGAAAAAGGATGAGTGAGATGCGAAGTATCTCTTGCTGGCGTTCACCTTATTCTCAACAATCAGTCCGGTAACTTCGTGTGACTGATAATCAGTTGGTCGTACCAGATATATCCAACCGGATGAGTTTGTGTCTTCTTTTTGTTGGTTTGATACGGTAAAAACCAGAGTTTCCCGTACCCCTTGTTATTGCGAAGGACTCGCTCAAAGTCAATCGCCAGGGTGCTCGGTTGCCCTTCATGTGAGACCCATAAACGAATGCGGCTCTTTTCTCCTGGTTGCCCATGAGTGAGGCCAATTTGAAAGGTCATCCATTGATCAGGCACATATTCGACACATGTTGGAGAATTTTCAGGCCAATCAGACCTTAGGCAAGGACCTGGACCTCCTGGCTGGTAATCAAAGTCGTAACGTCCGACTCTCTTCACAAACCCTTCGGAAAATCCGCAGGCATGATACATGTTGGGATATCCATGTTGATTGGTATCAACCAACACGATTTCGTTACTGGAACAGGAATACTCGTCAGCGGCTCCAATCATGCCCTGCTTCCAGCCGGCCCCTGGGTCATACTTGGTGTTCAGAAAGCTTGCTGAAAAACGCTGCTTCCATTGAATATACACTTCTTGCCCCGGACCGATTGATTGGCCGTCAAGATAGTCTGCAAAGCGCACATGATATTGCCCTGACCCGCCGCTCCCGCTATTTGATGGGACGATAAACTGTAGGGCTCCGTCGACAATCTCCGGACAGCCTGTTGCCGGGTCAATTTTCAGCTTTTCGCACTTACCGTCATTGGATGTAATCGCTTCTCTCAGGCTGCTTTTATCAGTGGGCAACGGATCATTGAAATCCTGACAGAAAATGGTGTTTGATTGCTGACAAAGCGCGGCAAATTCAGCTCCTGACAATCGTGGCGCTTTAGGCGGATTTGATGGTGATGGATCTATTGGTTGAATCACAA
>BQIU01000089.1 GCA_021603905.1 Nitrospirales bacterium | reverse complement strand
ATGGCCGGTGGGGTTGGCAGTGATCTTGACATCGTCGGGCCGAATCATCACAAACACTTTAGGATTACCGCAGTAATTTCGTTGATTCGGAAAATCCCCAATTTCCGTCTCAACCTGACTCTGTTTTACGATACCAGGAATGAAGTCAGCTTTACCAACGAATTCAGCGACAAATTGGGTCGTGGGAAGGTGATAGATCGCTTCAGGGGAATCATACTGGACCAGTGTGCCGTCTTGGAGTACAGCGACTCGATCGGCCATGGCAAAAGCTTCTTGATGATCATGCGTGACAAGAACGGCCGTCGTGTTGGTTTGCCGAAGTAACCGGTAGAGTTCTTTTCGCATTTTGATCGTCATGTCAGGGTCTAAATTGCTGAACGGTTCATCTAAGAGCAAGATAACCGGGTTGGGTGCCAAGGCTCTCGCTAATGCCACCCGTTGTTGTTGCCCTCCTGATAATTCGTGGGGATACCGATGTTCAAATCCTATCAGGCCGACAAGTTCCAGCATGGTTTTTGTACGTGCCTCACGTTCGACTTTGGACCAGGTCTGTAATCCAAATGATACGTTATCGTACACCCGCAAATGCGGAAAGAGGGCATAGTCTTGAAAGACCATCCCGACACGTCGACGTTCTGTTGGAACATGGGTGTTTGGTGACGAGACGAGTTGTTCGTTGAGATAAATTTCGCCAGCCGTGACTTTTTCAAATCCGGCAATCGCTCGAAGCGTTGTCGTTTTTCCGCATCCTGATGGTCCTAACAGGCAAATAATCTCTCCCTCGTGTGCCGTAATGGAAATATGTTGAACCGCAGGTTTCTCTGGTTGATAGACACAGGTCACCTCGCGTAGATCGAGGACCGTGTTTCGCGTATCAGCAGGGTGTGTGTGTGATGTTGTCATTGCAAGAAAGAATGTGGAATTGCTATTCGAAAATAGCTGTTATAAAGGATATTCAATTGAAATTTAATCAATCTAAATAACTGATTATCAGTAACTGATGTGACATAACCTGAAAATAGAATACGGTGGCTTTATGAGTTATGCAAGTTGCTGTTTGTCTTCGATTTAGATTATTCAGGTGCAGTCCAACGCGTTTATTATAGGTAATCTAGAATACGGTGGTACTGTATGCTGCTGGTCATTTATTCGGGTATCCTAGTTACAGGCAACCATTTTTCTTACAAGTAAAAGATATTCTAGAATACGATCGTTCTATATTATCTAAGCCGTAGTTAGTCCTTTACATGGCATAATTCAGTTGCAGGCATAGACCTTTATTACAGGTATCCTAGTATTCTACTCTGGTTTTAGGCAGTCTGCCAGTTCTTCTTCATGAGGAGTAAAGCCACGGGAATTGAAATGATCACGATGAGGAGAGCTGGGGGTGCGGCAAGTTGATAGAGTTCTTCACTGGCTTCTAGCCATATTCTGACGGCTAAGGTATCAAATCCCACAGGTCTCAATAGCAATGTGGCGGGAAGTTCCTTCATGGCTTTAAGAAACATCAAGATCCACGCGACCGTAAAACCTCCACGAACCAGTGGAAACGTGACGTGTCGAAAGGTATTAAAGGCGCGTCGCCCCAAACTTCTTGACGCTTCTTCGATATTCGGATTGACTTGTTGGATGGCTGACTCCATGGCCTGAAGCCCGGCTGGCAGGAAGTGGATGAGATAGGCGAGAAGCAAGATGACCGCGGTACCGTAGAGATAAGGCAGGTGTTGAGTAAAAAGCGTTAGAAGAGCCAACGCGGCAACAGGACCTGGTAATACGTATCCAGTATACGCTCCTTGAAGATACAGAAGATTGATTTTCGTGGGATGTCGGCATGCCAGGTAGGCGAGGGGAGTCCCGATAACGACGGCGATCGTGGCGGCCATACCTGAGAGCACGGTACTATTCCAAGTATAGGTTAGAAAACCACTGGCCATGCTTCCTTCAACCCAAGCCTGCCAAGTCCATTGCACGAGTAAGAGAATTGGGACGCCAAACGCTGCACTGAAAATACAGAAAATAAAAGCCGTGATGCCCAGAGTTTGGAGTGGGCCGCATGGTGTAGCCGGTCGAGTTCGAATATGCCCGCCTGTTTGAAAAAACCGGCTTTGTTGACGAAACCATCGTTCTGCGATCAGAAAGATAAAGGCAAAGAGCACAAGAAGAAGACTTAAGATGGATGCGGCTCCATAGTCATATCTTCCGGTCATTTGTTGGTAGATGGAATAAGTAAACGTTTGAAAACGCAGGAGCGAGACGGCTCCAAAATCAGAGACCACATACAAGGTGACAAGAAAGAGTCCTGCAACGAGAGATGGGCGAATGAGTGGAAGTGATACGCGAAACATGGTTTGCCACCGTGTGGCACCTGAAGCTTGTGCGGCTTCTTCGAAGGAAAGGTTAAAGTTTTGCAAGGCTGCGCGCGCGAGTAGGTAGACATAGGGAAAGGTATTCAGCGTCATCACCAGCCATGCTCCGCCGTAGCTGTAGGGAGAGAAAATCCGTGCATCTGGCCCCATGAGCCATTGCCAGCTTTGCTCAAGACTTCCCCCGGTTTCTAAGACATATGTGTAGATATAGGCTAGGACGTATGAGGGGATTGCGAGTGGAAGAACCAAGCCCCACTCCCACATTCGCCGACCCGTAAATTCATACCGCGTGACAAGCCAGGCAAGCGATACCCCAAGGAGTAACGTTGCGATTCCCACTCCAACGGCGAGCGACACTGTATTGAAGAACAACTCCGGGATTCGAGTCGCCCATAGCCGTTCCCACACCGCGCTCTTGGCTGAGAAGGCCGAATAGGTGACATACAATAATGGAAAGGCGAGTATGGTTGCGATGAGGAAGGCGAAGAGAGGCAGGGGAGAGAAACCTGCCTGTCGCCGGAAAATCGCGGTCATGTCATTGCAATTAGCGAAGGCCGGAGCGTTCGATCAACAACATAGTGGGTTCGCGAAGTTTTGCGAGCTGGGCCAGAGGTACCTGAGCAACATGAAAACTGTTTCGTGGAGGAAGAGCTGGGTCAGTTTTGACCTCGTGATGGATCGGGTATTCCTTATTACGATCGGCAAACATCTGTTGTCCAGGTTGTGAAATCAGGAATTGGATTAATTTTTTGGCTTCTGCAATACGTTTTGACTGTGTCACAACCCCGATGCCAGTAGCATTCATGATCAGGCCCATCTCGCCGGTTTTTTGATCAGTCAAGAGCGGGGCAATTGGGGCATCAGGATTTTCCGCAAGATAGCGATAGATATAGTAATGATTCACGAGCCCCATGGCGACTTTGCCTTTAGCCACGGCATCTACGATTTGTCCGTTATGGGCATAGGTAGAGTTTCCGGCATTATCTCGAATGCCCTTCAAGAATGATTCGGTACGCTCGTCTCCTTTGACGGCGCTAATCACGGAGACTCCAGCTTGCAGGTACTCACTGTTCGCGGTCGGGATGGCAAGTTTCCCTTTCCATTTTGGGTTTGCGATATCAAGAATGGATGTGATCTGGTCAGGCTGAATCATATTGGTATTGTAGACAATGACCCAAATCCTGCCTGATAATCCAATCCAACTGTTATCTGGAGCTCGAAATGCAGGAGGAATGATGTGTTCGATGCCTTCAATTTTGATGGGTTTCAACAGATGAAGTTCTCGCGCTCGTTCAAGGGTACCAGCATCGTTCGTGATAAACACATCGGCTTGCGTGTGCGTACCCTCTGCTTGAATGCGGTTGACCAATTGCGTGCTGCTTCCCGTTAGCAGTTGTACCTGTATGCCGGTTTTATCTTGAAAAGTATCGAGTACTGGTTTAATGAGGCGTTCTGCACGTCCGGAATACACAACAAGTTGATCGGCAGCCACGCTGATGGTTGGAAAAATAATCAACCAGGAAACGAGAATCAGGATTGCGCTATATATTTGAACAGTTCGCGAGCGTGACAAAACTGAGAGATACATCATGGTAAAGATCCTTTAGTGATGAGTGCTGTCAACCTGGTAGGGTGCTTGTGCGGTTAATGGACGGCTACAATTTTTACAATTCCCACTGGATAAACGGATGGGGTCGCAATAGAGTTCAAGGCGATGGGTCTTGATAGAAAACCCATTTTTCGCCGCGACTTCTTCCTGAAGTTCTTCAATCTGGCAGTTTTCAAATTCGATAATTTTTTCGCAAGCCGTGCAGATGAGATGATCGTGATGACCTTTATGAGCAATATTGTCAAATTGGGTTTGCGAGCCAAAATGTTGTTCTTGCGCGACACCCATGTCGCAAAACAGTTTGAGTGTTCGATACACGGTGGCGAGTCCGATGTGAGGGTCTTTCTTCGATAAGAGGCGATACATTTGTTCTGCCGTCACGTGTTCCATCTTTAAGAAATTACTTAAAATGTTTTCACGTTGACGGGTGAGCTTGAGATTGTTTTTTGTTAAATGATCTTTGAGCAGCTGCAGCTCTTTGGTATTCTTGGCCATAGTGAAAAAACCTTTTTGAAAAGAGGCTTATTTAAACTCAAAATGATCGCATGGTCAAGTTCGTTGACATCTCATTGTTTGCGTTTATTCATACTGACCCTGTGAATTCATGTCCTTGGCCCTCAAACTTGTAGATCACTGGCTTGGCCACATGTAATTGATGTAGATTAAGAAGGTCTGGAGCGTCAGACCTTGAATAAAGCAGAAATGGCAAATGGGTACAGAGCTACCGTGGCCAAGGCTACCTATGATCCCCACGATAGACACCCTATTGATTCAAGCGAAATATGTACCTTCATAAGCTAGTGGTCTAGTCAACGTTCGTATCCAAGGATAGCTATAATCCCAATCTTTAGGCAGCTTATTGACTCAAGTGAGAGATGTGCCTTTATACGGCTAATGAACTATGCAACATTCCTGTCTAAGACGCCGTTCTTGAAATTTTAGTAACCATAAAGCGATAACCGTCGATATTTCGAGGGTTGTACAGGGAAGTGACTAGAAACGATCATAATGCAACCATCGTATCATTCATTCGGTTAGATCATAGTTGCAAGGGATATGGAAATTCATGCGAAAGCCTTCTGAGATTACTGTGGATCGAGGACTGTTGTTGTATTTACTCAATTTAGCTGAGCCTCATGGGTTTATGAGTGATGTCAAGTTTCAACAACTGATGTTCCTAAGCGAATTACAAATGTTTGGAAAAGGGTTTAAGGGGCTGCATTATGAATTTATGCGGTTTGCCTACGGAGCATTTAGCAAAGAGGTGGACAATGATCTGTTGTTTTTACGGAAGAAAGAACGGTTGGAAAATTTTAGTCTGAGCGATCAAGCCCAGCAGGTTGTGGAACTGATCGATCAAGCTGTGAAAGAATCTGAAGTGAATGAACAGATCATGGAAATTCTACAGGAAGTGGTTGCAACGTATGGGCCTCAAGACAATGGCCAGGTCATGGAATCAGTTGAAGCGATTGAAATTAGTTCCACCGATGAACTCGAACAAAAAATAGCTATTCGTGACATTTCGTTTCATACCATCATGCTTGTTCCATCGCGTATTGAAGTCACAGGTACGTTTACGGTTTCATCTGCGGAACTTGCTCGCCTCAATAAAGGGCTCGGGGCTTAATGGTGGTGACATTCGGAAGGACCATCACGGCTTTCTGTCTCTTGGAAGGTGTGAAACGTGAGACGAAAGCCCGAGTGTACAACGATGCGTTTCGCCTCACGTTTGACGTATGTTCTGTATGCGAAATTTTTATTTCTTTTTTGAAGATTTTTCCACTGTGATCGAGTCTTTGAGCATTGCCAACTTCTTTTCCCCAATGCCCTTCACTTTGGCTAAATCCTGAATATTCTTAAAATCCCCGTTTTCTTTTTTGTATTCCATTATCCGTTCTGCTAACTCAGGCCCAATACCGGGAAGCGTTTCAAGCTGAGCCGAAGTGGCGCTGTTGAGATTAATGGACATTTGCCCCGCAAAGCTCATCGTCGTGCCGAAGAGAAGCGTTGAGCAAAGTAAAGAAAAAACAAATACCCGCTTGAGTAGTAATGTGAATGGCATTGAAGCCTCCTTTATGTATAAGAGCGGATGGTTCCACTCTGATCAATAAATGAAAGAAGGAGATTCCCCGTCCTTGGCGTTATCCCCTCACAGTTGCACCATGTCCTGGAGGGTAGCCTATGTTTCGTGCCCGAGAGATTCAATTAGTCTTCTGGGGTATATGGTGGGATCTGTTGAAGAAATTCGCTGCCGATGTCTGAGGTCATAGAGAGGGTGAATTCCTATCTCAATACATATGGTTATTATGCATTCTTGCGCACGGGAGGGTAGAGATTTGGTCGGAAACCATGTCTAAACGTTGAGAGATCTGTGGATGCTAAAACCACTATGTTTCCGGCTTGATAGAAAAGTCATAGAGGTCGCCGAATTTGTGTTCCAGATAGTTGAGAAATGGTTCTGGGCTAAGGTCTTGCCCTGTCACACGGCGAACGAGTTCTTCAGGCGAATACTGTCGACCCCAACGGTGAATTTTCTGGTTGAGCCATTCTTTAAGTGGAAGCAAGTTGCCTTCTGCTATGCCACGTTCTAGGTTGGGAATTTCTTGCTTGGCCTGTTCATAGAACATCGATGCGTACAGATTGCCCAAGGTGTACGTTGGAAAGTATCCAAATGCGCCGAAGGACCAATGAACATCTTGGAGGACGCCGTTGGTATTACGGTCGGGTGTGATTCCAAGATAGTCCTGCATTTTTTGATTCCACACTTCAGGAAGATCCTCCACGCGGGTTCGTCCTTCAATGAGATCAAGCTCTATTTCGAATCGCACCATGATATGCAAGTTATAAGTCAATTCGTCAGCTTCCACACGAACGAGGGAAGGTTGGACGTGGTTAATCGCCAGATAGAATTCATCAAATGCCGTATTGCCGAATTGTTCGGGGAACACACTTTGTGCAAGCGGAAAGAAATGTTTCCAAAAAGGCCGCGAACGGCCGACGGCATTTTCCCACAATCGTGACTGACTTTCGTGAATGCCTAATGAAACGGCTTCACCCAGCGGCGTGCCGTAATGCTCAGGCAAGAGGCCTTGTTCATATAGGCCATGTCCACCCTCGTGGATGCAGCTAAACAAACAGGATTGAAAGTCTTGTTCAAACACGCGTGTGGTCACACGCACGTCATTGGGATGAAACGAGGTGGTAAAGGGATGGGCGGATTGATCCAAGCGGCCTCGATCGAATTCATAGCCCATCTTTCTGAGCACGGTTTCCCCAAATTCAAGTTGTGCCGCGTGAGCAAATGATTGAGTCAAGAGGGATGTCTTTGGCTTAATCGAGGAGTTGAGGACATGTTGAAGCAGTGAGACGAGACGAGGCCGAAGGGTCCCAACCAGAGGTTTTAGCTGTTCGACAGTAGAGCCGGGTTCAAATTCATCAAGTAAGGCATCGTATGGGGAGTCTGAATATCCGAGATATTGGGTTTCTTCGAGCTTGAGTGTGACGACCGTGCGGAGATTGGGTAGGAACAACGAAAAGTCATTCTTTTTACGAGCTTCGGTCCACACTTGTTGAGCCAAAGAACATTCACGTTCGAGTGTATTGACAAAGGCCGATGGAAGTTTGCTCGCGTGATTGAAGTCACGCCAGATTTCTTTGATGAGGGCTTGTGAAGACTTTGCTAACGTCGTGCGTGCTTTTTCGAGAAGTTGTCCTGTAGGGATATCGACCCAAGTACCCAAAAGTTTTTCAGTTTCTGGAGATATGAAGGCTTCATGTGCAAGGGTTTGAAGCGTGGCGATTTGCTCCGCCCTGGCAGGCCCTCCGCCAGATGGCATGTAGGTTTCCTGATCCCAGGAGAGCACGGCCGAGGCGTTTTTGAGATGATGGATTGTGAGTAATTTGGTTTTGAGGGAGTCAAGCGAAGCGTCTGAACCCACAGGAGTGGCTCCTTGTTATTGGTGAATGGTCGAAACGTTGAAGCAACTGTACGACAGGGATGCTGTTTTGGCAATGTCAAACATAGGAAGACTGCAAAGGAGTTCTAGAAGTATGTTAAGCTCCTGACATGACGAACAATATGAAAGCGTTCATTTTATGAAGTCACTAGTATTACCAGAAATTGAAGCCTATGCCGAGGCGCATTCGATGGTCGAGTCGGATGTGTGCCGGCGTTTACGCGAAGAGACCTATCGGACGATGGATCTCCCGCAAATGGTGGTTGGCCCGTTAGAGGGCGGGTTCTTGAAAATGATGACGTGTCTGGTGCAGGCTAAACGGATCCTCGAAATCGGGACATTCACAGGCTATAGTGCTCTCTGTTTTGCTGAGGTGTTGCCCTCGGATGGATCAGTGATCACTTGTGACATCGATGTGAAGTCGACGGCGCTTGCCCAAAAATACTTTGCCGAAAGCTCACATGGACAGAAAATCGATATCAAAATTGGCGCGGCGTTCGATACGCTCCAGACCATGACTGGTCCGTTCGATCTTATTTTTATCGATGCAGATAAGATCAACTATGTGAACTACTATCAACGAGCACTGGACTTGGTAACTGAGCGAGGCGTAATCTTGATCGATAATGTGTTGTGGAATGGAGATGTTGTGCAATCACCGCCAGTTGATGACTCCACGGCAGCCATTCAAGAGTTAAATCGAGTCGTCCATGCCGATTCTCGTGTGTCGGCCGTACTCGTAACCATTCGAGATGGCGTGCTGGTCATCACACCTCATGCCCATTGATTAGATTGAGATTATGGATCAGGTACTTCTCACATCATTGTTACTGGGTCTGGCCTTAGGTGTTGCGCATGCCCTTGATCCTGATCATCTTGTTGCCGTGGGCACGTTAGCAGCCGAATCGAAAAATCTTCGGCGATCGGCACTGTTGGGGGTCATCTGGGGTGTTGGTCATACGTGTGCATTGGGGTTGGTCGGTGCGTTGGTGTTACGCTTCAAGTGGACCATTCCTGAACAGCTTGAGACCGGACTGGAAGCGGCCGTCGGCGTCATGATCTTCGTTCTCGGTCTGCACCTTCTTTGGCGATGCTGGCAACCCTGGACGGTGCATGTGCATGAACATCGTCATGATGGAGCGACGCATTCCCATGTTCATCTTCATGGGCAAGATCAGCAAGCCCATCAACATCACATTTTGGGCTCGCGAGTGAAAGCCTTAACGGTAGGGTTTGTGCATGGCGTGGCTGGAAGTGCGGCACTCAGTTTAGCGGTGATGACCACGATGCCTTCCATGACAATGGGAATGAATTATATCGCCGTGTTTGGTCTCGGCTCAATTGGGGGCATGCTGCTTATGAGTACAATCATTAGCCTTCCATTTGTGTTTGTGCCAGGGACATGGCATCACAATATGAAAGTCAGTGCGGCCCTTCTCGCTATCGGATTCGGTGGGTATTTTACCTGGTCGCTACTTGGGTAAATCACCTCACCAGCTTCTCCAGCATCACAAATACTTTTCCTAGCGGTTAAAAATTCTCTGGACGAGTTCTCGATACTCGTTGCTCGTGAAAGAATGTGAAGCGTAACAGAAAAGCCAGAAAACTCTTCCTACGAAATACGAACGACGAGATACGAGATACGTTTTTTCTCCTACGAGCGACGAGATACATTTCTTTCCCTTACGTGATTAACCTTGAGGAACATCACGACCGTAGATCTTGGGGGTTCTTTAACACCCGACACAATGCCTATTAATTAGGCAGATAGGTGAAAGCAATCTCGGTATCTGCTTCCAGTGATCTCATTCCAAGGTTATGCACAACCTTTTCCCCATTATCAGGGGATATAGCGAAACCAAGTAATTTGAAATGAGAACCCTAGGCTACGATAGCTCAACACTTCCGTTTCTCATGACGGTTCATTTATTCTTTTGAGCACGTATGATACATGAAATTACAGGTGCCTAGGTGGCTACGATCATTGCGTGGCCCAAAAACAATCGAACAGGTACCAGCCAAGACAGTACGAAACATCACTTCATACGTATGGAAGTGTAGTGGAACGGATATCTTTTGAACGGATTTAGAGATAGAGTCGTGTCAAACAGGGTGTCATTGAAAAAGCGATTTCGTGACGACGTTTCTTTTAAAAAAAATGCCTCCCAAACTCCTCTTAATTTCAACAGGCAATATCAATAACCTTCTTCAACTCTTTCTTCAAATTTACCTCACTTGAAGACCGTGTTACAAGAATTTGATTTCGTAGAGTTACGTCGCACAACGGTCAAAATTCACAGTTAATAGACTCTCTTCTGAAATTCAGATAACCGCATTGATTATTCGGCGGCCGCACCTCTCCGAGTTTTTAGCCTTGTTCTTCTATATGAACTGCCCTTTGACTAAAAACGACATTCCTAACTTTAAAAACTGAAGAAGAGTAGAATTGATGTCCCAAGAATGGTTAGTAATTAATCAACAACAGGAAGAACAAGATGTGTGGGGTATGAGCTAGAGCGATAAATCGTAAAAGTAGGATTCTTCCCGGACAAGACTGAGAAATGGTCCTTATCCACACCAGCGATCGCAAGGCGGATTTGATGGCCTTGTTTAAATTGATAGGACGTAGGAAGAAGAGCGAAGGAAAGCTTGGCGACTTCACCAGATACAAGCGGCGAAGCGTTCTGGCGAGTAAACGTTCGGTACGGAATACCCTTAGGGTAGTACTTGGGGGAATTAGCGACTTTTCGATGCAGGGCCCGTAACTGGCCTTCTGTGACATATGTCACTTCTCCTACTTCATCTATATCCTCGAGATACGCAAAAATTGTTGCATCAGTTTTCGTTGTGCTGAGATATATGGTGACCGTCGGATGTCCAGTCACCTCGATATTATGTTCCAGTGGAGCTGATGTATAGAGCAATAATTGGTCGATTTCCTGAGTTCGATCAGCGTAAGGGGTTGGCAGTGATTGACCAATCAATGTATCCCACCGGCTCTGGTGTCCCGTTCCAACAGAGGGTTTCACGACATACTGATCCTTTATTGTGTCATGGTTGGGAAGGTTCGTTGTGAGTTGGTGGTCTGATTCCAAATAATACTGAACGTTTCTTGCCTCAGGTGGCCATGTCTCACTGGCATTCCACTGTTCTTCGCCCATCGTGAAATAATGGATAGGAGCTTCCTCCTGAATTCCGGTGTTGACGTTTTGTAGGTGGTAATCAAAAAACTTTAATAGCTCTCCTTGATGATCAAATTCTGCAGGTGCGACATTGTACGGACTGATATTACTTTTTCCACCATGGTCCCAGGGGCCGATGATGAGTTTGTTGAGTGGTGTGTTGTGTCGAAGGTGTCGTTTGATGGCTGCGAGTTGATAGCCTCCATCAAACCATCCGCTGTAGCTGTAAATCGCTGCGCCAGAGTCAGCAATATCGTTGGCGTAGTGTTGCGTACTCAGGTGATCGATGCTGGGGATGTCATGTGACAAAGGAATATCATCGCGGAAGATGAGACCAAGCGCTTCTTTGTGTGGACTCCAGTTTGCTTGGTGTTCCGTGAGCGCCATTTGAAGGAGCGAGCGATCACTGTCGTCATCGACTGGACTAACTCCATGAACCAACGCTTGGGTCATCCAGCTACTAAACGGCAACTGATTCTGGTCAAGCTGATTATTGATGTAGGTCCATGTTTTGGTGAACCAACTCAAATGAATACCGCCAGGAAAGGCGATTTCAGGATACAGGTCATATCCAGAAAAAAGTGGGGCCACGGCTTTGACGGCAGGATGTTTGTTGACGAGAAGCATTTCTGCTGCAGCACCTGCATAGGAAATGCCGAGCGCTCCGACGCGACCATTCGACCATGGTTGCTGTATGATCCAATCGACGATTTCTGATCCATCTTGAATTTCTTTTTGCGAATAAGCATAGGGTCGGGATCCAAACGACGCGCCGGAACCTCGCACGTCTACATCAATCCAGACATACCCGTTGGAGAGAAAGCGTGTCGCGTAAGTCCCCATTAACCCGCGCGGTAGATTTTCTTTAAACAGAGATAAGGGCCAACGGTATTCGATGGATCGCCAGTAGCGGGTTTGGTGCAAAATGGTTGGGTGGCGAGTGCGGCTTTTGATACTGCTGGGTTGATAGACCGTGATCGCAATCTTCACTCCATCTTGCATGGTGAGGTAGCGTGAATGCCGTGTATAGTCGGGATCGTCTGAAGCCGAGGTGCCGTGATATGGCCGAGGAATTGTTTGTGCGGCATCGGTGTGCGCAGAGGCTGTGGGAATACTTCCCGAACAGAGTAGGACGCACGTTAGCAGTAACGGAACAAAATTGATATCCCATAATCGGGCAACCCGTGATATGTTATTGATAGGGTGGCGATGAATGACCATCATCATTAGCGCAGAAATGAGAGACAAGGGGAAATTTCTATGATGACGAATGACATTTACTTGCAAACGTTTTGAATCTTTGTTTTCTTGTCATGAAAAAGTTAGACCTATCATACAGGCAATATGAGCTTTGAGCTACCGAACTTTGTACGTCTGTCTTCTCTCCTTCGTCGGTGAGCTCCTTATTGTTTATACACGTTTTCTGTAAACGCGATTTTGTACTTGAAATTCAAGGAGTACCTCTATGACTGCTCAAAATGGTTCACCGGCAATCGCCGCTGTGGCGTTTGATCTTGATGGACTGATGGTGAATACGGAAGAACTCTACACCGAGGTTGGCGGAGTGTTGTTGGCGCGACGCGGCAAGCAGGTGACTCGAGAGCTGCTTGATAACATGATGGGACGTCAAAGTTCCGTGGCGTTACAGGTCATGATTGATTGGCATCAGTTAGATGCGACTGTTGCTCAGTTACAAGAAGAAACTGACGAAATTTTTTCAGGACTACTAGAAGATAGACTGGCTCCGATGCCGGGTCTGTTGCCATTGTTGGATAAGTTAGAAAAAAACATGATACCGAAAGCTGTCACGACGAGCAGTCGACTCCTGTTTGTCAATCGAGTACTTGCGCTTATCGGCATTGCTGATCGGTTTCAATTTCTCTTAACAGCCGAAGCGATCATGAAAGGTAAGCCAGATCCAGAAATTTATGAAAAGGCGGCTCAACAGTTTGACGTAAATTCCACTCAGCTTCTTGTCCTGGAAGATAGTGAAATCGGTTGTCGGGCTGCGATAGCCGCCGGGGCCTATACCGTCGCCGTGCCTGGCGAGCATAGTCAAAATCATAGTTTCTCCGGAGTCCATTTGATTGCGGAGAGCCTGGCTGATCCCGCTATTGACCGCGCCTTGAAACTCTCCTAACAGACTTCTTTATCTTCTCGTGGAGTGAGTGCTCATGGCTTCTGCCTTTTCCCATGCTCTTGTTGCCTATGCCATAGGGCGTTCACATCGCTGGACAGTCAATGTCAAACGGTTTTGGACCTTGACGATCTTCTGTAGTATTGTTCCTGACATTGATGTTTTGGCATTTGCTGTTGGTATTCCCTATGAGCACGTCTTAGGACATCGAGGGCTGACACATTCACTCTTCTTTGCTGTTGTCGTAGGTTTTGGAGTTGTGCGACTTGGGTTTCCGGAGATCTTTGGGTCTGCAGCAGGTAATAAATTAGTCGTGCATTTTTCTCTTGTCACGGCTTCACATGGATTTTTAGATGCTCTAACGGACGGTGGTCTTGGCGTGGCTTTTTGGGCACCATTTGATAGCAGCCGCTACTTTTTCCCATGGACTCCGGTGAAGGTCTCACCCATTGGTATCGTCAGGTTTTTCAGTGAACGGGGTATGCAGGTTTTAGCGAGCGAGCTACTATGGATTGGGGTACCTATAGGTGTATGGTTGGTGGGTATCTGGGCTGCACGCTGGTATGCTAAAAACAGATATCTTCCCAAATAGTTTGTGCAGGAATGATCGACAGCTCACTAATAAAAAACAAGAACACCGCGGGTCCATCGTTACCCACTTCTGCTTGAAAAAAAACGAAAGAGTTTAAAAAAGAAAAGGAGTAGTAGCAAAAATTATCGTACTGGCCTTTGTATCTGGTGCTTAAGCACGAGCTTCCAGACAGAATAGGTAATTGAAAGTCTAGTAATTTCCGCAGTTCGAATTCTGCACCTTCTCGAAATCGTTCCGCGTCTTGCTCCGCGGGGAATGGTCCGTATACCCTGGACCCCGGAACATTGCACGTGACCCGAACAAACCATTCTTCAAATCCTTTTTTTGCTCTTTTTAAAAATAGTCGATTTTTGTGAAGTGCCGGCTTGTGTTGCCATGAACGTGCCTCCTAACGCGTCGGAGGTTTTTCCACACCACGGTATCAAGAAAACCACGCTGCAGGTTGTAAAAAAGAGGGGATCACATTACACACGAATGATGCCGGCAGGAAAGCTGAATCACAACTGGTATGGTTAGGATAGAACTCAGCATGCAATACTTTGTGTACTGAGTAAAGTATTTTAGGGTTTTGAGTCGGGAGTGTCAGGGGCGTGATGCGGTTGGAGTTGTGAGAACCGAAAGCAATCCGTCGTGTGATCATTGACCATGCCGATGGCTTGCATAAAGGCATAACAAATGGTTGATCCTACAAATGAAAACCCGCGTTGCTTGAGGTCTTTGCTCATCGCATCGGAAATCGTCGAACGGCAAGGGACTTTTTGGTGATGCGTCCAGTGATTCTGAATGGGTTTCCCATCGACAAATTGCCAAATGTATTGATCAAAACTTTCGAAGGTCTTTTGAATGCGTAGATAAGATTTGGCATTGCTCAGAGCGGCTGTTATTTTAAGACGGTTGCGGATGATGTCGGCGTTGTGCAGCAGTTGGGTAACTTTTTGAGGGCTGTATCTGGATATTTTTTTGGCCTCAAAATTATTAAATGCCAAACGGAAGGCCAGGCGTTTTTGCAAGATCGTGTGCCAGCTTAAGCCGGCCTGCATGCCTTCGAGAATGAGGAATTCAAACAGTTGCTGGTCATCATGAAGAGGAACGCCCCATTCACTATCGTGGTACGCAATGAGTAAATCCTTCGTTGCCCAGGTACAGCGTGTCATCTGAGATCGTCCATGTGTACTCAAAATTGTGAGGATCGAACACTCTAGGAATAAGACTAATCCTAGTTTATCGCCCTGCAACGAAAGATGACATGAAGGATTGGTGTCACTGCCGTTCTATTTTATCATGCTGAAATCGATTATGTGTGACCTATGGCCTCTGGTTCGAAAACAGTCATCTATGCTGCATTAATCGGTAATGCGTTAATCGCGGTCACCAAGTTTGCCGCATCGGCCCTGACGGGGAGTTCGGCCATGTTGGCCGAAGGCATACATTCATTGGTGGATACCGGAAACCAAGGCTTGTTGCTCTACGGACTGCATAAAGCCAAGAAGCCTGCTGACGATAAATTTCCATTTGGCCATGGGAAAGAGGTCTACTTTTGGAGTTTTGTTGTCGCCATATTAATTTTTGCGTTGGGGTCGGGAATCTCACTCTATGAGGGAGTCTTACACATCTTTCATCCTGAGCCGGTTGAAAACCCGATGATTAATTACATCGTGTTGAGCCTGGCGTTGATCTTTGAAGGCGGTGCATGGTTTTTTGCATTTAAAGCGTTTTCTCAAGCCAAAGGAAAATGGTCGTACATGCAAGCGGTACAGCGTGGGAAGGATCCGACGATCTTCATGGTGTTGTTTGAAGATACGGCAGCTGTTCTCGGTCTCGTTGTCGCGTTCTTCGGGATTTGGTTGGGACAGGTGACAGGTCTGACATATTTAGATGGTGTGGCCACAGTCATTATCGGGTTGATTTTGGGGGGAACGGCCGTCTGGTTAGCCTATGAGACGAAGGGGTTGTTAATTGGTGAAAGTGCAAACCGTGAAGTGGTTCAGAGTATTCGGCAGCTTGCCGGAGCGTATACTGAAATTACGCATGTGAATGAAGTGCTCACCATGCACATGGGACCTGAATTTATACTTGTGAACGTGAGCGTGGCCTTTCACGATGGGCTTTCTTCGGAACAAGTAGAATCGACGATCGAGATGATTGACTGGAAAATCAAAGATGCGCATCCACGTGTGAAAAGGATTTTTATCGAAGCAGAAAAACGAACGCGGAAAAGTTAGGGAAGCTTGCCGAGAGTGTTAGCGATACGCCATCTAGGCGACCTGTAATCATCAATTCAACTGAAAATTATTTGGATTCGCTTCAATCCTCATCGTGATTTGTGATCTCGATGACGACAGGACAATGGTCGGACAAACGTTGATAGGCGGCTGGGTAAGCCCCTTTAATTTTTTGGCATTGTGCGACACCGCAATACCCTGTCACGCGGGCGTTTGTCCCCTTGATTTCCTGCATGCCTTTCGTGGCAAGCACATGATCAAGCCAGCCGCCATGTCCGCGGAAGTATTGTGAGCAATGAGGAGTCAGTGCAAGATCCTCAAAGCCCGGGCTTTCATTGGCGACTTTCCGGCGAACGAATTTCAGTTCGGATGTCTGTGATTGCCGGTCCCCAGACCCCATCGTATTGAAGTCTCCAAGAATCACCACATCCTGATCTTGTTTGAGAAGCG
>BQIU01000088.1 GCA_021603905.1 Nitrospirales bacterium | reverse complement strand
TTGCTCCGTCTTGGTACGCTCTTGCATCGTGGCGTCTCCTTCTTTTGAGGTTGTGTGTGGATGTCTCGCAACACCCATTGCAACCCGAGACGCCGCGTCTTTTCAACTCACTCCATGCACTACTTTCAAATATAACTCATGTTAAGATAACTCTAGGCGTAGAGGTTTGGTGTCTATTTTGCCGTATAAATTTCTTTCAGGACACATTCCAACGTACATTTTCTGTGAGTCAGTCGTGGCGATTGTTTTTACGTAAGAATACTTGATTGTTTAATGGCTATACTTTCATGAAAAGGTTCGGTAGGATGTCGCGCCGAATGGCAGTTTGAGAGGATTCATTCAAACCCCAAGGAGTCATCGTCATGTCAAAAAGTCAGGACTCACGTAAAGAAACCAAAAAGAAACCATCTAAAACTATGAAGGAAAAACGAGCTGAAAAAAATGCCAAGAAAAAGGGATAGCCGCTGGGCTTTGCCTTATGAGCTAATGGTGTTTGGAGGTCATACATCATGAAGAGGCATTCAGCTGTGTTTATCTTTGGTATCATTGTCTGGTTTAGTCTTGTCGCGTTTCTCAGCTGCGCAGCAGCCGAGTCGAAACAAGTCCACGTGGGGGAAAATCCTGTGGACATTATGGAATGGACGGTACCGTGGGAGCAGACGAGGCCGCGTGATCCCTATGTTGATCAAGATCATCGCGTGTGGTTTGTTGGACAGCAGGGCGATTATGTGGCGATGTTTGAACCAAAGACAGGCAAGTTTCGGCAATATCCGTTAGATGCCGGAACGGGCCCCCACAATCTCATCGTTGATGGACAGGGGTTCGTGTGGTACGCCGGTAATCGGGCTTCGCATATCGGCAAACTCGATCCGAAAACCGGAAACATTATCAAATACATGATGCCTAACTCTGGGGCATCCGATCCACATACCCTGGTGTTTGGAGACACCAATGAAATCTGGTTTACCGTTCAACAGGGAAATTTTGTGGGCCGATTAGCCATGGATTCAGGCAGTGTCATATTGACCCCACTCCTTACAGCCAATGCCCGCCCCTATGGTATCGTTGTCGATGCCGCCCGCCGTCCATGGTTTACTGAATTTGGTTCGAATAAGTTGGGAACCATCGATTCTGCAACACAGCCCGTGAAGGAAATTTCACTGCCTCGTCCCGATGCGCGGCCTCGACGATTGGCCCTCACCTCCGATGGAGCCATCTGGTATGTCGACTATGCAGAAGGGTATCTCGGAAGGTTTAATCCATCTACAAAAACGGTGAAAGAATGGCTTGCTCCTGGTGGCCACGATGCACGACCATATGGGATGACGGTCGATGATCAGGATCGGGTCTGGTTTGTGGAAACGGGCGCATTCCCGAATCGACTCATCGGATTTAATCCCAAGACTGAAGAAGTGATCAGCATCACCAATATCAAAAGCGGCGGTGGAACAGTCCGGCATATGATATACCACCAGCCCACACAAACAATTTGGTTTGGTACCGACGCGAATACCATTGCCAGGGTCACGGTTCCACAATCATAACCTGGCATCTGTTTTTAATGAGTCAGTGAAGTCATTAAGAGTATCCCACCGACTACGAGCATCCCGACACCGGCGAGTCGACCACCCCAGGCCCCGAAAGGAAAAACCTTTTCTAGAAATACGAAAATTGTAAGGCCGGCAATCCACAGAAGGTTCATTACGCCGCCGAAGAAGAGCAAACCCATTAAGGCCCAACAACAGCCAAGGCAATAGACCCCATGCTCCAGACCCATTCGAAAGGCCCCGGTGCTGCCTGTTCGCCAATGGTGAGCAATAAAGGAGGTTGGGGAACGACAATGCTCAAGGCAGACGTTCTTCCATGGGGTCAGTTGATAGAGTCCTGCGACAAGAAAAAGTCCGGCACCCAGAGTTTGACTATTGGTCATCATCATCGGGGACAGTAGTGCGGCTTGGTGCAGGCCGAATTGGGCGAGTGTCGCCGCAATGCTAAACAGCCCCCACATCACTAGATAGCCAAACACGAACGCGGAGGTTGGCGCAATCGGTGTTCCCTGCCGGTTGGCTTTGCGAGCCATGCCAGCATAGAGGAGCGTCATCGGGATGGCGGAGGGCAACATCATTCCGATCATCATCGCGCTCCACATGAGAAACATGAAGGCAAAGTCAGTTCCGTTCCAGGGGTGAAACTGCATCACGCGGCCAACTCCGCTTGTCTCTATTTCCGGCATCTCAGATTCGAGATGGAAGAGGTAAGCCCAGGCGAGAACGATCACGCCAATCAGGCCAGAGACAATTGCAATCGTATCCCGCTGAGGAAGGCCTGCCACCAGACTCAACCTAAATCGAGACAGAAGAGAAATGGAGATTGACGGAATGTGTTCTTTCCCTGTCTGGGAAACAGGATGAGTGAAGGAGAACGATTGTTGTCGTAGATCCTTTGTCGCTCACTCAGCACGAATAACGCCGTCTTGATTCATGTGAAGCGTATTAAAATGTGCGTGGCTTTCGGAAAGTTGTAAGGCTATCCCGCCCTTTGCGCTCGATGTTCCGGTGCCGACTTCAGCCACGGTGTATTCAAACCCATTTGGTAGATTGATGCGAGCATGATGGGGCGTTCCCGTATGCTTATTGCGGATAGGATTTCCCGTTGACTTGGCAACATCAGGGATGTTGACCTCAGCCTTCCTGGCCTCGACATCGATCGAAAGGTCAATGGGCGCAGACAGTGGGGCAAGGACTTCAGTCATGGTGCTATTGAACACAAAGAAGTGTGTGGCTCCGGGGGCCGTCGATTCGCCATGCAAAATTTTTCGAAGCGCCTCGCGTTGGGCGTCAGTAGCGCGACTGTCAATAATGGCTTGCTGCTTACCATTACCGGCTGCAATTTCTCCTGGCCAATGGAGGACCATGGCCCAGTTGAGCCCATCTAAGCGGGTGTCATTGAAATAGCCTTCTTCGATGTGACCCGCGGCAAAGGCTTCACAGAAACCGTGGGTTGATGGAGCATGAAATTGACAGGGACAGCCCCAATCACAATTACAGTTGTTGAACTCTACCCCACGAAGCATCCATTGATCGGTCATGCAAGACACTCCTTCTTTGGTCGCTCAGGTCGTCTTTCGGACACCTCAGCATGTTTTCCATGTTCTGATTATCACATGACGTCATGAGCATATCATTTTCTGCCATGACCTGCCATCCTTCTTCACACACCCTTCCTAGCTAAGATATTGCTTTGCCATTCATTCGCATTGAGTTGTTCGAATTCTTCATACTCCGAACCCACCCTGGAAAGATATGGTATACTATGGCAGTGTGCCCTACATTCTGTAGCAACTTGTGCTGTTTGCCAATATGTGAACATGAGGCGGAGCATAAGACCGTAATCAGGTTCAATTTACAGGGAGGAATGAATGACTCAAAGCAAGGAAGTTCAACGGTGTCAAAAGCATCAAGGTCCAATAACAACTATCATGACGTGGGCACTGATGGTGCTGGTCTCTGGAGTCTTGGTGGCAGCTCCAGGATGGGCTGGAGATAAAGGGAAACATCATGGGCATGATCCTGAAAAGAAACTCCAGAAATTGACAAAAAAGTTGGAGCTGACAGAGGAGCAACAAGCCAAAGTCAAACCGATTCTTGAGCAGAAGCATCAACAACTCCAAGCGCTTCACAAGCAAATGAAAGAAATCCGAATGAATGCCCGTGCGCAAATCGAAGCCGAGTTAACGCCAGAGCAAGTTGGAAAACTCAAAGAACTTCGAGATAAACACAAGCAGTGCAAAGAGGGGAAAAAAGGTAAGCACGGCAAGAAACATAAAAAGAATTATGAAGATCATGAAAAGGGTATGCACCACGACTAGACTAGAATGAAGATCTTTACACGATTGTTGCATGAGTCACGTATCGTGAGTTGGTTACCCAGTGGACACCAGGAATCTTGTTTTCCTGGTGTCGCTGGATCTACTTCTCACGTGATATAAAAATGGTATGCTATTCTTGTAGATAAGCATCATGTTCGATACTGAATTGATATTATTACCATTATAGATCCAGGTGTCTGACAGGATTGACCTCCAAAGTGTCAGATTGGAAGATTGTAGCGTTTCCATGACTCAATCGTGTTTAAGCCGTTGCACAGTGCAATGGTCCAATTTCCAAAATCCTCGCCTACATCTACCTCTGCATGCGTAGTCGACTCTACCAATCCCACCCATTGTACTTAACGAAAGCCAGTTAGATGTCTATATGGCCACCTTGCACGAATGGCCTAGGGAAAATGATGTTCATCGAGCAGACGAAGAAGCACGTAGCGTTAAGCCACTCTCATAAGAAGGAGTTGTTGCGATGGAATGGTTGTCTGATCCTCAGACATGGTTGGCGCTGGGGACATTGACTGCACTCGAGATTGTCCTTGGTATTGACAACATTATTTTTATTTCAATCCTGGCCGGAAAATTACCGGTAGCGGAGCAAGCACGCGCGAGAGTCCTTGGGTTAGGCGTCGCCATGTTCTCGCGATTGGCATTGCTGTTTTCGCTGGCATGGTTAATGGGGCTCACCGCTCCATGGTTTGCCATTTTTAATCACGACTTTTCAGGTCGCGATTTGATTCTCATTGCAGGCGGCCTGTTTCTCTTAGTGAAAAGTACCTTAGAAATTCACGAACGATTAGAAGGGGAGGAGAGCGAAGGGACAACCAGAGCGGCCGCATCGTTTACCGCGGTGATCGTACAGATTGCGATACTGGATATTGTCTTTTCGTTAGACTCAGTCATTACGGCTATTGGGATGGCAGATCAAGTCTGGGTGATGGCTACGGCTATTATCATTGCTGTTGGTGTGATGATGGCTTCCTCCGGAGCCATCAGTGAGTTTATTGACGAACATCCGACGATCAAAATCCTAGCGTTGAGTTTCTTGTTGCTGGTTGGTGTGATGTTAATCGGGGAAGGATTTTCTTTTCATATTCCCAAAGGCTATATATACTTTGCGATGGCCTTCTCAGTGTTTGTTGAATTGATTAATACAAAAATTCGAAAGGGTCACACGAAACCTGTAAAGCTTCGTCAGCCAAGTCCGGAATAATGTGTGAGACCTATCCCAACCTTTATCATGTACGAAGGGAGTAGGGGGCAGGCGATATGTAATGATCGATGTGAGACACCTAATCGTAGGGTAGACATCTCACAATCGCAACGATTTTCTTGTGCTAAAAGTCCTACTTGTTTCGTAACTTGAAGGTTTCCCCTCTTGTTTGACCGCGCCGATTAAGTTTCCTGTATATTTTTCATGATTTTATTGAAGACTTTTACATTGTGAAAAGAGCTGAAACTCATTAGTTTCACTTCGAGAGAAAGATTGCCGTAAGCTCCTGTACTTGTTGGTAAACCATATTCGACCGTTGGCTAAAACCACAATACTAAAAAAATGGATTAGTTGGAAAAGCCAAGGACTAAGGCGATAAATTCAAGTCGTTCTGACGCACACATTCTTAATGTGAGACTAAATATGGGGCAGAAAATTTTTGTCGTTGATGACGAAGAGACTTCTCGGCAGGGGTTATCCACGCTTCTGACAAAATGGGGCTATGAAGTGCAGGAAGCTGGAGATGGGGAAGAAGCGCTGAACAAGATTTCCCAATTTCATCCTGATGTTGTAATCACGGATTTGGTAATGCCGGGATTTAATGGACTCGAGCTTATTCAGTCCCTTCAAAAAGAATTAATCTATAGTCCAGTCATTGTGTTAACAGGACATGGGACCATTGAGACGGCTGTTTCGGCCATAAAACACGGTGCCTATGATTATTTGACGAAGCCTCTGGATGTGCCACGACTTCGAATTATGATCGAGAAAGCGTTAGAGATGGGAGCGACGCAACGTGAAATGGTCCTCTTGCGGAAACGGCTAAAAGGTCTATGGGGACTCGGGAAATTGGTTGGGAAAAGCAAACCGATGCAAGAAATCTATAGTCTCATTGAGTTGGCCGCACCGACGCCAGGGAGGGTACTCATTCTCGGGGAAAGTGGTACAGGCAAAGAATTGGTCGCACAAAGTCTTCACGAACTTTCAGAACGAAATAAGGGACCATTCATTCCCGTGAATTGTTCCGCGATCCCTGAATCCTTACTCGAGAGTGAGATTTTTGGTCACGAAAAAGGTGCATTTACCGGAGCGTTGGACCGAAAGCCCGGGTGCTTTGAGCTGGCACATGGGGGAACCCTTTTTTTGGATGAAGTGGCTGAAATGAGCGCCTCTATTCAAAGTAAATTTCTAAGAATTCTCCAAGATTCTTCTGTCAAACGAATCGGGGGAACCATTCCCATACAAGTGGACGTTCGGATCGTCGCGGCGACGAATAAGGATCCACTGAAGGCGATTCAAGATGGATCCTTGCGCGAAGATCTGTATTATCGATTAAATGTTTGTACGATTCATCTTCCTCCATTACGAGAGAGAATTGATGATATTCCGCTTTTGGTGAAGGCGTTAATTGAAGAATTTAATTCCAATTATATGAGAACGATACAGTCTATAGACGATGAAGCGTTAGACTGTTTAATTAAGCATTCGTGGCCAGGCAATGTTAGAGAATTGCGCAATGCCATTGAACGGGCTGTGATGACCTGTACGTCGACGGTCATTACTAAAGAACATCTCCCAGAATTTCCTAGCGGAAAACATCGGGCACATACCGACGAGCAGGAAGGGACTGTTCAATTACCTGTAGGGTCGACGATTGAAGGTGCTGAACGCGAACTTATCCTTCAGACGTTGAAGTTTAATCAAAATAATAAGACACAGACTGCGGAAATTCTGGGCGTCAGTCTGAAAACGCTTCATAATAAGCTTCATCGATACGGATTACATGATGCATTTGAACGTTAAGGGAAAGGAGGCATTAGGTGTTTCAATTATTACGCTGGTTGTCGTCATTGGAAGTACATTCCTGAATCTCTCTCAATTAAGTAGTGTCATTATTCAAGAAACCCTCGAGCAAGTTTCACTCGTCAAACGGCAAATCTTTGAGCAGAGTAAGCGTGTTGTTCTTAAAGCTCAACCGTCTAATACCCCTCCCATTGCCTTATTAGCCGCCAACCAAGAGTTAAAACATTTTCTCGAAGCGAGCGTGGGATATTCGCCTCATCTTCTCTATGCGTTGCTTGTTGATACGCAAGGAACAATCGTCCTTCACCCCGAAGGAGAGAAAATCGAACGACAACACCCGGATAGGCCCAAACTGGAGGATCTTCTTTCCCTTGGCCCGTTTGATCGCTTCAAAGTTCTGTATCAGGAAGGCACCACATTTGATAGCACGCTTCCTATGACATGGGAGGATGTGCTGATCGGGGAAGTCATTGTGGGGATACATACGAGCTTACTTCGTGAAAGAATGAACGCTTCGATTAAAACCAGTGTCTTATTTGGTTTGATCGCATTGCCCATCGCGTGGTTATTAACCATGGGATTAGCCGCTCTTACGCTACGGCCTATCCATGCGATGGCCTTTCAGATGGAACAGCTTCGACAAGGACACTTTGATGTGTTAACGGATTTGAGTCGGACAGACGAGTTTCGTGAATTGGCGGCTCAACTCCAATTGTTGGGGCAACAATTAAAATCTGATCGCCTCAAAACACTAAGCGATGAACCACATCTCCAAGGCGTGGTTGAACATTTAGAGGATGGAGTCATTGTCGTGGACGGGCAAGGTACCGTTCTCTTTCTCAATCAAGCGATGGAAGTGATGGTCGATATTCCAATTGCCTATCTGCCAGGTCATCGGCTGGAGGTATTAGGAGAAGCGTTTACACCACTCATTCGATTGGCGGAACAAGCTCTAACAGAGAAAAAGGATTTTAAAGCGATGCCTTGTTCTTTACCCAGAAAAGCGGAGGATAAATCATTTTATATCTCCGTCGTATGTTTGAAGTCGGCATCGCAGTTTCATGGGGCTATGATATTATGTCGGGATGTGGAAGCGATGAAAGCGTTGCAATCACTGGTTCGCTATGCGGCTCAATTGACGACGTTAGGACAGTTAACTTCTGGCCTCGCTCATGAGATTAAAAACCCCTTGAATTCGATGGTGATTCATCTTGAACTCTTAAAGGAAGAAATCAAAGATGTGAACGGCGGGGTTCAGCATAGTTTGCAGGTGTTGGAGGGTGAAGTGCATCGGCTCGATCGAGTGGTCGTCGGATTTTTGAAGTTTATGCGACCACAGGAGTTGGAAATCTCTTCAATCAATATCAATGAATTACTGGAAAAGGAGGTGAGGTTGCTGGAAACAGAATGGGGAAGCAAGCGCATGACATTTCATTTAGATTGTGAGCCCAACCTTCCTGTGGTTTCTGCCGACGCCGATTTATTGAGGCAAGTATTTCTCAACATTCTCTTAAATGCGTGTCAAGCCATGGAAGAAGGTGGAGCGATTCGTATTAAGACATCAACACACCAAATCGATGAAGTGCAAATTTCTATCACCGATCAAGGACCAGGGATTCCCGTAGAAGACCAAGATAAAATTTTTCATTTATATTACACTACGAAGTCTCGAGGAAGCGGATTAGGGCTTCCATTAGCGTATCGTTTTATTCAATTGCATGAAGGAGTGATTGATGTTCAATCAGAAGTGGGAAAAGGTACGACGTTTAGCATACGATTACCGAAAAATAATTGACATGTCGTGTCGCTTATTATCCATTAATGCGGGGAAATCTGCGGCTGATCGTCGAGTACTTGCTTATGGAATGATCTGTGTACTGACGGGGTGTTCTTTAGAATCCACTTCACTGCAATTGGGCGTACGGGACTTTCAGGTGATGTCCGTGGTCAGATCTCTATATCCCGCAGGTAGTCATAGGATTGACGACAGAAGTCTTTCACCACACACGAACATCGCTGGACTCGCTAATTCTAGAATTTTAGGAGAAGGCGATAGACACGCAACTCACTCAAGCTATTCCCACCTTCTGCGGTTCACTTCAGCTGAAGAACAAAAACCTTCACTTTTAGTTCCAAAGATTCCCGATAATGCGAATGGTGAGATGGTAGTGACATATAAATCAAAAATAGAGGAAACAAAAAGTTTGATGCGCCATATTGACGAACATCAATTATCGAAGGAACAGCACGACACCTATAATTCTATTCATAGTTTTCTGGAAAAATCTCAAGAAGCGTTTTCTCAAAATGATATGTCGATGGCTGTGAATTTAGCTGAGAAAGCTCATACCTTGGCTCAAGAAATTTTCAATAATTCTACGACGCCATAGCTAACGTACTATTCGGATGTGATCTGTCTATGAGAAACAGGTGCCATGTGAGTAGCTGGAAAAAGTCGTCATCGTTTTATCTGTAGGAAAAAGATCTCTGGCCATCGCTCATGACAAAAAAAAGTGTGTTAATTGTCGAAGATGATTTGAATAGCCGTGAAGGCATGAAGGCTATTCTTCGGATGTATGGTTATCATGCCGATGTCTCCGAAGACGGATTGCAAGCCATTAAGAAAATCAAAGAGAACAGATTCGAAGTTGCTCTCATCGATATCAATCTTCCCCCTGTCTTGAATGTGGAAATAACAGGATGGGATCTTATTCGAATTTTTCGATCGTTTAATCCCAACATCCAGATTATTGTGGTGAGTGGAGAAAAGGGTATTCAGGCCCGCTCCCAACCGTTTAATTTAGCTGGATGCTTAGAAAAGCCTATTCGCCCAGCACGTCTTAAATCATTGCTGGAAAACCTTGATGGACCAAACTAGAGCTCGTATCACAAATCGTTTCAATTCTTCAAATCTTCTTCTGTCTTGTTTAGACTCCTTTCACTCATTTTTCAGAATATTCCTGTTAGACGTCTCCTTCTCTCGACACACGCTGACATCCTCTCTACCTGTAAAAATTTCATAGTACTTGCGTAAAATTTACGCACTAAAATAATTTCCCATGCGTGTCAGTGCGTGACGTTATCTTTGCGAGATTAGGAAAACTAATTGTTTATCAATGACTTTCACTCAAATATCTCTATTGGAATCCAATTTGGTCTGATGTTTGCGGTAAGTAGGATGAAAGCTAGGGAATCTCTTCAATATGAGAAGGGATGTTCGATTACTACATAAACAAAGGAGGCGTCCATGAAACCTCATACTCATCTTATTATGCTGTTTGCCCTATCTCTTTGGCTGGTCCCAGTAGCCCAAGCTGGAGAATTCAACAATGCCACCAGGGACGCAAGCATGGATGGCCACTCATTAGAAATGGTGAGTGGGATCATCAAAGATGTCGAAGGAGAATTATTTACGGTTCAAGATTCACAGGGAATTCATTGGAAAATTCAGGTTGATCGGTACACAGATACTATTGGGAAAGTTCAGGAAGGCGCCATGATTACGGCGATGGTGGAAAGTAATGGTCATGCAAAACTCTTGAAAGTGTTGCCCCGTTCGTAGTGTGAAGCGTTCAGGAGGGGGAAGTTGAACCTGGGCTTCCCTCTCTGCGCTAATCTATTGTCCTGCTTGATGCAGGAAAAGGATCATATCATGCTTAGACAAATCCGACATCATAATTCTACAAAAATTGGTCTATCCGTGATTGTCATGTTTGGAGTGCTGGCCTTAGCTCCCCCAAAAGGAATGACGATTTTTCCCAAGGGCCATTCACATACTAAATTCATTTCAGAGAAAGTTGAACATGGACCAATCATCATAGAGGGAAAAACCACTCGGGTGCAGGGTGAATTTGTTGGAAAAGATTTCTCTCAAATGAGAGATCAGTCTTACACGGTGGAGTCGGCATTTGGAAGAACCTGGGATGTCTATCTTGAAAAAAAGAGTCCCAACATTGAAGAGATCGATTTAGGTGACCATGTAAAAGCCAAAGTAAACAATGAGGGAACCGTCCAGGTTCTTCAGAAGGTCAGTGTCAAAAAAACCGACTCTTCGCATGCTGTTGTACGTCGAGTTCAGGGAAAAGTTCAAAAAAGAGACGGAAATTTTCTTTTTGTAGAAGATGGAGAGAATACCCTCATTTTACATCTTGACCACAACACAACGTCGAAAGGAAATATTCGAAAAGGCAGTCGTGTTGTGGCTCAATTAGGAGAGGCTGGATATGTTATTAACATTCAAGAATCCCGATAATACAGAGGACCAGACGTTACAGAATGCTTTACTCGTGTCTCTTTATTTAAAATTATTTTCTAAGAGTCCAGCCAGTGAACAAAACCATATATTTATGAAATATCATGATGAAACGTTCGAGTCATCTTCGTAGTTTAGAAAATTTCAAAAGAAGTGTGAGCTACTTGTGAGACAGGATCATTCATATAGAGTGATCTTCCTTAACTTATTGATTCTCAAAAAGCTATTAGAAAAGTCAGTAAAAAGGAGGTTGATGATGACATTAGATTTCTCAGTAAACCTTCCTACACTTTCTTGTGACGTTATGACCAGAGAAGATATCCCTCAGACTCTTGGCCCGGGAAAAAAAGTCATGGTCGTCGATGATGATGAGGATTTTCGCATGCTGTTATGTGCAAGGTTGGAACGTAAAGGTATGGATTGTTTTGAAGCTGAAAATGGCGAAGTGGCGAAGTGGCAGTTGAGTACACATCATGTCGATTTGGTGGTGACTGACAATCATATGCCAAAAATGGATGGATTAACATTAATCAATTGGCTCCAGGAGCATCAAAAATATATCCCCATCATCTTTGTGTCGGGAGACTTAAGCGCGGGCATCATTGAGCAAATTGAACAGGCGCGAGTGTATTATATTTTTGAAAAACCCTGCTCGCTCGCTAAGTTGTCGCAAAAAGTCGAAGAAGCCTTAACAATATGTTAAGAATGTTTCACATGATGAGTGGGAGGAGAGAGAAAGTGTTGAATATTTTCATTTTCCTCACGACTCTACAAGGAGTTGAATCTCTCTACTTTTTCGGATGGTTTATTTAGCCTATATTCTTATTCGCCTGTACTGGAAATCATCAAGAAGATGATGAAATCGAAAGACCGTATCTTCTCACCTCATTACGTCACTATTATGTCTTTCGGTGCAAGGACGACAGAATACGTGGCCCCCGCATTGCTGCCTTCATATGAATGGAATGGTGCCTCATCTGCTCATCAATAATCAGGCATAAGGTTCTTTGTCCGTGGATGTTCGATAATCTCGCTTATTGATTTGACGGTCGCCGCGCAGAAGAGACCTGCATCAGTATAAGAAGACTGTCTATCCTTCGTCCTTCCCAAGGATGTCCAACCATAAGACAGTATGAATCGTTTTATGGTAGAGGTCCCAATCACGAGTACAGAACAATTTAATGCTGTGCTTGTGTTGGTCCTGCTGACGGTTGACGGCCAAGCACCAACGGAAGGGCGAGAGCCGTGGTCGAGAAGGCTATCCGGTTAGATGAGCCAACAGTTTCCAATAGGCGAGAGTGGTAGGAGCAGTTGTTTGTGAGAAGAAAACATGTGTAGCGTGGCCTCCTATTCCTCAGCCTATAGTAGCTGTGAAAGACAGGGGATAAGACTTATAGCCGTTCCAATTAGTTTCCGTACGTATGATGCGGTGTTTCGCGCTGACTTGGCTTATTTGGATCGGCTGGAAGTTAATTGGTTTCGCTATAATTCGTTGTTTGCCTCTGTGCCCACCGACTAAACAATTTGGCTACGAATGCCGTCATCAACAACGTGAACCCCGTTCCTGCCAAGCTGTATTCTTCGCCAAATTGTTCACTAATCCATCCCAAGGTCGTCATGCCTGCAATGGCTGCCAGCATCGCGCCTGTTCCATAGAGCGCCAGGACACGACCAATCAGGTGTGGTGGTGAGACCTCCTGAACAATGCCCCATTCGATAGGTGTTAAGGCTCCTGATCCTGCGCCAATAAGGCAAAGGAGGACGAGTGCGAACAAGAAATTATCAGCCCACAGCAATCCCCATATCGCTAGAGCCGTCATGATACTTGTGAGAACCAAAATGTTGATGCGACGCCACAATCGCCATGTTGTGATCCAGACCAAACTGATTGAGCTGATGAGGAGTCCCACGCCCAAGGCAGACGTCAAGTATCCGACTTCAACCGGTCCCAACCCTAACATTTCTCTTCCGAAAACGGGCAGCAGAGTATTGAAGGCGCTAATGCCAAAGCTATACAGGCCCGCCGTGATAATGAGCAGAAGAATCATCGGTTGAGTGAAGAAGGTAAAGCGAATGCCTTCCATCAAATCTTGGATCGTTGAGACTGGTGAATTCTCAGTCTCTTGCGAGAGAGCGGACTTTTTCGGTAAGCGAACGAACATGAGACACACGGCTGAGGCGACGTAGGTGATGGCATTAATGCATAAGACATCTTGCGAACTGGAGGCGGCGATCCCTAGACCGCTCAGGAGTGGTCCAAAGATGATGCCCAAACTCATCGTACTTTGAAGGAGTGAGTTTGCCGCAGTTAATTCGGAGCGCGGCACCACCAAGGGGATTGAGGCATAGAGGGCCGGACCAAAAATGGAAGTGGCCATAGCATTACAGAAGACAAGAATATAGAGAGATTCGACCGTGAAGGCTTCGGTCGTCACTAGACACGGGATGAGACCAATAGTGACAGCGCGAAATAAATCCATGCCGACCAAAATGGGTTTTTTGGGTAGTCGATCAACCAGCACCCCGATCAACGGTCCAAAAAGAATCGGAGGCAGTGTTTGAAGAATACCGATGACAGTTGTTTTGATGGGAGAACCTGTCATCGCATAGACAAACCACAATAATGCGAGTTTCGTGACACCGTCTCCAACTTGTGCAATACATTGGCTCCACCAGATTAACGAGAAATCTCGCTGGAACAATAATGATCGGGTCTTGGTTGAAGCGTGTGAATGTGTTGGAAGGCCAGTCAGGGGCGGCCTGGAGCGAATCGCAAGAGGATGGGAAGAAATCTTAGACATAATTGAAAAAATCTCATTGTACGAGGCGTCATTGCCCAGCCTCTAAGGTGACCGTATCGGTCTTCACGGCTTTCACTCCGGGAACATATTGAGCCGCTTGCGCGGCTTCCAAGAGAATGACCTGAAACCGGGTTGTTCCGTGCAGAGAGACAACTCCGTCGTTCGTGCTGATCTGGAATTGAGACTCCTGAAGCGTTTGGCTTTTCTCGAATTGTTCTTGGACAAATATGGTGATTGCTTGATCTCGATTCTGCGCCAACACATTAGTCATTTCTTGATCGACGATGATGTTGTTGGTGATGGTTTTATCGTCTGCCATACGCAACGCAATCTCACTCGCCGCGACTTTTTCATCTTGAGACGTCACGGTCCCGTCTATCTGCACAGCATTCTCGTCAACCTCGACATCGATATCATAGGGAAAGAGACGTGGATCTGCTTTAAAAGCGAGCTTGAGCGTGAGGGTCGGAGAAGTCACAATGTTTTGCTTGGACTCGTCCTCCGTAGTGTTGAAAATCTTCGGTTTTTTACGATTTTCATCTTGAACGGTCGATTCATTTTTGGGGACGTCTCGGGAAGAGGATTGGCGTGTTTCAGCCTGGACCAGCGTGCACATAAATCCGATCATGACAATGAGTAGCAGTTTGACCATCGAAGGGAACAGTCCTTTCTTCTCGTAGAGAATGACACGCCTTTGACATTCGACTTCTCAACAAGAATCGCCGCGCTTGGTATTGGGACAATTCATATGAAAGTGAGCAAGAAAAGAATTCTCAATGACCAAGAATCCAGGAGCATAAATGGATCACCGGCATGTTCAGGTTAGGCTGTATGGTGCACTGACGATAAGGCAACCGTCTGACTTGTCGTTCGTCGACTGACGAGCATGGTGACCGCTGCTGTGATCAAAAAGGTCAATCCAACGAATCCAATACTGACTACTGCTCCGATGGTGTCGGTCATCCAGCCAAAGGCAATCATTCCGGCACTCGCAGAGGCCATCGCTGATGTATTCACGAAAGAAAACACCCGACCCATAAGGACGTCGGGGGTGATTTCTTGTACAAGCGACCACATCAACGGGGTAAACATAGCTGTACTTCCGCCAACCAATCCCACTAAGAACACGGCAGTGACGGGAGAAGGCACGAACGTCAGTCCATACACCGCCATTCCACCAATCCCCATCGATCCAGCGATAAACCGCAGTCGTGCATGAACATCCATTTGTTTCACCCATGTGAGAACAATCGACGTGAGCAGCATGCCGGCTCCCATTGCCGACCATAGCCATCCAAGCCACGTTGGCCCAATGTCCGTCATGTTCTCGACAAACACGGGAAGCACATAGACGAAAGCACTGGCGCCTAATGTAAAGAGCATGGTCATAGATATGACCCCAAGAATGATTCGTTGCCGACCGAGGACAAATCGAAACCCTTCTTGTAAGTCCTGCTTAACGGTAGTTTGAGATTCGCCCTTGTCCACACTCTGTTGAGAGTGTGGCACTCGAAGCGGTAATAAACAGAGAGCAGAGCACAGGAATGTGGCAGCATCAAGATACAGGACATTCTGAACGCCGATAAAGGCGATCAGAAGTCCACTCATGGCCGGGCCTACGAGTACACCGACATTCGTGGTGCATTGAATCATGGCATTCGCTGGCATTAAGTCTGCTTTTGGGACGATGCGAGGAACGACCGAGGCGAGGGCAGGACCAAAACCTGCCGAAAATACAGCATTAAAGAGCACCAGACCATACAGGATCTCTAATGTGAGCAAGTCGAATGCATGGAGGAGGGGTATCAACGCGATCAATATACCCCTGGAGACATCTAAAAAGATCATGATAAACTTTTTGGGTAAACGATCGAGGTAGACTCCAATAAGCGGACTCAATAACAAAGGTGGAATCGTTTGCAATACACCAATGATGGTCATTTTGAGCGCTGACCCGGTCAGCTGATAGACGAACCACAATAACGCGACTTTTGTGATGCCATCACCGATCTGCGAGATGACCTGCGCCCACCAGAGGAGACCAAAGTCTCGTGTTGCTAAGAGACGACATCCACCTTCTTTTGATAAAGACGGGAACCAGTTTCTCATTTCATCCTCGTCGATTGTGAATCTCTATCCGTATCATTGGCCGCTTGTTGGAATGTGTGTACCATCACGCTCGCAACGGTGCCGTTTCCGTGGAGAACAGCGTCGAATGCAAGTCGGTGGTTTCCTCTGTGACCGTCAATTCTTGATACACGCGAAGATAATCTTGGACCATTCGCTCCACTGTGAACCGTTCCTCAAAGACCTGACGGCACAGCCGACGATCAAGACTCGGGATCTGTTTGATCGCATTCACCAAATCATCAAATGAGTCACAAATTGTCCCGGTTATACCCTGATCGATCAATTCGGGCAGAGAGCCTCGACGATAGGCAACCACTGGCGTCCCACAGGCGAGAGCCTCAATGAACACAAGACCAAACGGTTCTGGCCAATCAAAAGGAGCAAGAAGTGCATACGCATTCCCCATAAACTCGTCTTTTTCAGCGTCGTTAATCTCTCCAATATATTCAATCAAAGGATGGTCGAGTAGCGGTTGAATAACTTCCTCGAAATAGGCCTGATCTACCGGATCGACCTTG
>BQIU01000087.1 GCA_021603905.1 Nitrospirales bacterium | reverse complement strand
CGATTATTACCGAGAAAATATGTACGCATCCATGCCGGTTGAGTCCAGCGAGTACCAACTCAAGCCGATGAATTGCCCGTTCCACATTATGGTGTATAAATCGCACCTCCGAAGTTACCGAGAATTACCGCTTCGATATGGAGAATTGGGCACCGTGTATCGCTATGAACGATCTGGAGTGCTCCATGGATTGATGCGGGTTCGAGGTTTTACGCAAGATGATGCCCATTTATTTTGCCGGCCGGATCAATTGGCAGCAGAAGTCAGTAAGGTATTGGACTTTACAATTTTTGTCCTGCAGACCTTTGGCTTTTCAGAATGTGAAATGTACCTTTCGACACGTCCGGAAAAATCGGTTGGTTCCACAGAGCAGTGGGATCAAGCCACACAGGCATTAGAAAAAGCTTTAAACGATGGAGATTTCGATTATAAACTTGATCCTGGCGAGGGGGTCTTTTATGGTCCAAAGATCGATGTCAAAATCAAAGATGCGCTCGGTCGATCATGGCAATGCTCGACCGTTCAGGTAGACTTTAATAATCCCGACCGATTTGGGCTGACCTATATCGCTGAAGATGGAAAATCTCATCAGCCGATCATGATTCATCGAGCGCTGATGGGTTCGATTGAACGTTTTTTTGGAATATTATTAGAACATTATGGGGGGGCCTTCCCCACCTGGTTGGCTCCCGTACAGGCTCAAGTCCTACCAATTTCAGATAAACAGCAAGAATATGGGACTTCTGTGCTGAATAAATTGCGTAAAGAAGGCTGTAGAGCAGAATTAGACTTGCGCAATGAGAAAATAGGTCTTAAAATCCGTGAAGCTGAAAAAGCGAAAGTTCCGTATATGCTGGTTGTTGGTGATCGCGAAATCCAAAACGGAACTGTTTCAGTCAGAAAACGAAATGGGAAGAGTTTAGGAACAATGTCGGTAGAGGAGGTTCTTACGATTATTCGAAACGAAATCCCGTCTGTACTGTCTTGTGATACCTCTCGTCCAGCATGAGCCGACCTCAAGTCGTCAAACAGCGTATTAATCATCTTATACGTGTCCCTGAAGTTCGTGTGATCGGAGCGGAAGGGGAACAACTTGGGGTGATGAAAACACCGGATGCCGTTCGGCAAGCGAAGGAGTCTGGCTACGACTTGGTGGAAGTGGCACCAACAGCCGAGCCCCCGGTTTGCCGGATTATGGATTTTGGGAAATTTAAATACGAACAAAGTAAAAAACAGCACCGAACCAAGCAACATCAAAAGTCAACGCAGGTCAAAGAAATCAAGTTGCGACCTCGTACAGATAAACATGACCTTGAAACAAAAGTTCGGCAAATACGAGGGTTTCTTGAAGAAGGAAATAAGACCAAGGTGACGGTGATGTTTCGAGGACGTGAAATGGCCAACAAAGAATTTGGCTTTACGGCGATCCATAAGGTCATTGAACAGCTTGGTGAAGTGGGGATAATTGAAAGTTCGCCTCGGCTAGAGGGGCGTAATTTATTTATGATTGTGTCGCCAAAGTAATACGCCGATCGTATAGCCTGTGAAATCGATAAACGGGGCCTAGGAGGAGAATATGGCAGGGCAAAAGTTAAAAAATCATTCTGGTGCCAGTAAACGGTTCAAACGAACTGGAAGCGGGAAGTGGATGCGACGACGAGCCAAGATGCGGCATATTCTCACATCAAAAGCTCCACGACAAAAACGTCGTTTGACTGGAGCGGCTGTGGTGCGAGATGTTGATTCACGGGCAATTGATCGTTTACTTCCCTACTGTTAGTTTAAACGGCTAGTTTGATATGAAGAAGGAGAATAAGTCATGCCACGGGTAAAAGGTGGGCCACAGACACGACGCAGAAGAAAAAAGAGACTGAAGCTTGCCAAGGGTCAGTATGGCGGGAAGAGTCGGCTCTTTCGAACAGCGACAGAATCAGTTGATAAAGGCGAAGTCTATGCATACATCGGTCGTCGACAACGAAAACGGGACTTCAGGCGGCTTTGGATTACACGAATCAATGCCGCGATACGGGCCCATGAATATACCTACAGTCAATTTATGAATGCGCTCAAAAAAGCTGATATTCTAATCGATCGCAAGATGCTTTCGGAGATGGCGATTCATGATCCTGAAGGGTTTACCAACTTGGTCAACAGTCTTAAGATGCAAACATCAAAAGCAGCTGCGTAGGCAAGTCTTTTCAGGTTTTATACTGTAATCTGAAATTCGAATGCCGCAATCGGCATATTAATTTGCCAAGCTTCAAGTACTTCAGGGTGAAGCTCTCCGATAAATCCTATCTCCTGTTTCCCACAAATAATCTTCCCGACGCGCCCATCTAAAAATGATTGGTGGGTGCTCGGTTCTAGTCGGTAATCCCGAACCAGATAGTACATCAGAAGGTCAAGATAAGAGTGAATTTCTGAGAAACTCGCCCCTGACTGCGCGATGATGGCCGAGACGGTCACGATCGTTCTTGACCCCAAATCGACGCCCATATCAGGAATCGCGACTTCTCCAATTTCAAACAAGAGATGGGGATAAAATGACCGAGGTGAGGCGGCTTCGACCCTTAAGAGAAAAGGAAGAATTGAGGAACGAAGACACGCGTAACTTTCTGACATGGCATTATCTACTTCGACGACATGACCATGTGGCGTGCCTGCCAATCGCATTCGATCCACTAGTTCCATGCGTGACGCTAAAATATTTGAAAACATTTCTTGAAAGCCAAATCCAATCATTAAGTCTCGAATTTGATCAGAGAGATACTCAAGGGAAGAAAGCGTCCCAACGGTAAAATGTCCTGGCATGATGGGCGTAAAGGAGTCATACCCTCGACTAATTGCGACATCTTCAGCCACATCCATGACGTGCATGAGATCATGCCGGTACGCAGGCATTGTGACGGAGATACTGTGTTGTGTGGATTTAACTTGGTATCCATAGTCTGAAAGAGCTTGCTGAATGACTTCAGATCCAAGCGGAGTGCCAAGGGCATGTTCAATGGCCTTGAGTGAAATCCGTTGAGACTTCGACATATCAATGGGTGTTTTCACCGTTTTACCAAAAGCTGTGGTATGCGGATATACGATATCAATAGGATCAATGGCGGCACCCCGATCTGCAAGGTTGACGGCAAAAATGTTTAACGTCAGGAGCACCATTGGCAAGTCGGTTCCAGTGACCTCAATGAGCAGATCTTGATCCCCAATCTGAACTTCACCAACTTCTCGGCTATTAATAATGGGTGGAAAAGAAAGGACTTGCCCATCTTTGTCCCATAAGAGTGGAACCTGATCGGCATTGGCCAATTGCGCTCCGTATTCCAAGCCTTTCGGATGCACAGTCAAAATTTCTTGAGGGGTCATCTTTTCTGTGAAGCCAAGCGGGGTGAAGCGCGTTTTTTCAGATTTCACAAGGCCGTAGGTGATCGGAAAAGAAATCGTAGCCAAACGATAGACGCCAATTGATACCGTTTGACGTTTTCTCCCAAAAATATCAGCCAACTTTTCCTGTGTTTGTATGATCTGATTTAATCCTTCTTCTGTGACTTCATAGCCGGTGGCGGCGCATGCTGCGATAAACGGCCTCACCGTCTCAATGCCTGGAAGTACCATTAACCGACGTTTGGATTGGTTTTTACTTGCGAGAAAGGGATACTCAATCGGTTTCGCGTCGAGAACCAGACGAATTTGGCGAGCAATCCCTTCCACGCACCAGAGATCGGGCCGATTGCTGTCTTGGAGCTCAATGCGCAGTTCACCATTTGCTGGGTTATGATCCTTGAGTTCCCCTTTCACCAGCTGAAGCCAGGCTTCAACTTGGCTGATTTCGGCATTTCGGCCTACGAGTTGTTCAAAGTCGTGATGGAAAATAGAAATAGTTGGCATGATGGGTCAAAATTTTCGTCGCATATTGCGAACAGCCTCAAGATCAGAAGTAAATAAGTCGCGAATATCATGAATGCCAAGGGCGACCATCGCCATACGGTCAAGCCCCAACCCCCAAGCAATCACGGGAACGTTGACGCCTAATGGGATCGTGACTTCGGGGCGAAACAGTCCTGCTCCTCCAAGTTCCATCCAACCAAGATGCGGATGGCGAACATGCAACTCGACAGATGGTTCGGTAAACGGAAAATAGGCTGGCAAAAATCGAATCTCTTTCGCTTGAGCCATTTCCGACGCAAATAGGTTGAGGAGTCCGAGCAATGTCCGAAAGTTAATATCGTGACCTAACACGATACCTTCAACTTGAAAAAAGTCCGTGGCATGGGTGGCGTCAACCTGATCATATCGAAAGCACCGGGCGATCGAAAAGTATTTCCCCGGTACATCTGGCTTATTCGCTAAGGTTTTAGCTGAAACGGCTGTGCCTTGGCTTCGAAGAATGAGTCGTCTCGCTCGGTCACGGTCATACGGATATTGCCAACCTTTCGAGCCTGTGGTCCCGCCATTTTCGTGGGCATCGGCTACTTCCGAGAGGTAGGGTTCAGCAATAGATTTGGCCTGGGTGGGATTTTTGACGAAGTAGACATCGTGAATGGCACGAGCGGGATGGAACTGCGGCATATAGAGGGCGTCCATATCCCAAAATTCAGTTTCGACCAATTCACCGCGCATTTCCTGAAAGCCCATACTCACCAGTTTGTGTTTGACAGAGTCTAAAAATTCTCTATAGGGATGTCGACGTCCAATGGCTAGTCGAGGCGGACGAAGGCTGATGGAGTATTTTCGAAATGAGTAATTTCGCCAGGATCCATCTTTGAGCATGTCCGGGGTCAATTGTGAAATTTCTTTGGAAGACTCTGATGAGGTCAGTTGACTGATGGTCTGTCCTTCCGGCGTTAAGGCGTAGGTTCGCAGGATATCGTCTTCAATACGAAAAGGTTCCTGGGCACTTCCGCGTTTAATCGCATATTGTCGAATCAGGGCCTGATCGGGACTTGAAAATGTTGTGAGCGGATGAGAATCTGCTGACAATGTCGTCAGCAAGTTTCGTAGAGTCTCTGTCGTTGGACTTGTCGTGTCTGTTATTTCAAGTGCACCTCCGGAAACTAATCGAATGGCTTGATCTTTTTTGAGAAGGCCGATCGCACGACTAAGCTCGGTCGGCTGAAATTGCCCTTGGGCTTGGAGGTCTTTCACCGTTATCTGTTCACCGCGAGCCTGATGCGCTTGAATAGATTCAAGAATCCATTCCGAAGGAGAACTGGTCTGACTGTAGGCTTTTCCCGTCTCACTTAACGAAACGACAGGGGTAATGTTTTCTGTGGCCAAGACGATCAATTTTTTCGTCAGCAACCATCCAACTGCCATGCTGACCTGCGAGGGGTCGAGTTCGGTCGCGTGCGCGAGCTCCGCGTCAGACAGCGCACCTTCTGCGTTCTTTAAAATTGTGAGAACTTTGGTCTCGAGTGGATGAAGACTATCGAGTAGAGCGGTGGTATCCATGAAAGACGTTAGACGTTGATGGTCTGTCCTGCTGCTCGCATTTGTTGGATGGTCGTAGAAAAGTTCTCACTTCCAAATATCGCTGATCCAGAAACTAAAACATCGGCACCCGCCTTGATAATGGAGCCGGCATTCTGAAGGTTGACTCCTCCATCGACTTCCAAAAGACCTGGGCTTGTTCCTGCATTGAGTGAATGTCGAATTCGAGATATTTTCTCAAGGCAGGAAGGGATAAAGGTTTGTCCGCCGAATCCTGGACTGACTGACATGACAAGGATGAGGTCGACCTCATGGATCACTTCCTCGAGTGTGCTGACGGACGTTGCCGGATTCAAGGTCACGCCGGCTTTAACGCTGCGTTCTTTAATCGATTGAAGAGTCCGGTGTAGATGAGAACAGGCTTCGACATGAACGGTCAAATAATCAGCGCCAGCATCTGCAAATTCTCCGATAAATGTATCAGGGTTGGTCATCATCAGATGGACATCCAAAGGCAGCCTCGTGATCTTGCGAACCGCTTCTACAATAGGTGGGCCGACCGTCAGGTTAGGGACAAAATGGCCATCCATGACATCAATATGAATCCAGTCAGCTCCAGCAGCCTCTACTTGACTGACGGCTTCTGCAAGACGACCGAAGTCAGCCGAAAGGATGGAAGGCGCAATGAGTGGAGTTGAAGGCATGATCATCTGTTCCCTTTTATTAAGCGAGCCGCGAAGAATCCATCCATCGACACCGTATTGAAGGAAGTCATTAAATTTCCTGACTCATCGATTAGCGTCTGGGCGGTCTGAGGGAGCCACGGCTTGATGGAATCCTGATAAAACTCCTGATGTCGATCGAGAAAAGTCTCGACAACGTGACTCGTTTCCTCTTTTTCAGTCGAGCAGGCACTATAGACTAACACTCCATCGGGTCTCAAGAGTGCACTGACATGCTCAAGAATTTTCCCTTGAAGGATTCGGATTTGATCAATCAGGTCTGCTCCCTTAACCCACTTCCCTTCCGGATGACGACGTAGCACTCCCAGTCCTGAGCAGGGCACATCAAGCAGTATGCGGTCAAAGCCTTGCCTGAATGTTGCGGCCAAGGAACGCTGTTGAGTGTTGGTTGTAGTGGCAAAAGATGTTGTTGAAATATCTTTTCCCATGTCAGCGCAGAGAGTCGTAATGTTCGTCAATCCAAGTCGCTGGTAGTTGGACGTCAGAAGGTTTAACCGTTGTGGATCTCGATCAACAGCAATAATTTGGCCTTGGTTGCCCATGAGCTGGCTCACATGGGTCGTTTTTCCGCCTGGAGCCGCACAGACATCTAAGACTTGATGGTCAGGCTTGATATCCAATAATAGCGGAATGAGTTGCGCCGCTTCATCCTCAATATAGCACCACCCGTCTTTCAATGGACCAAGATCACTGAGTTTTCCACATTTTTCCAATATTAATCCGAGTGAACTGACTGTGGTCTTTTGTGCCTCATATCCATCTGATTGCAGTCGGCTGAGTAGTCGATCTCGCGAACAGTGAATGGTATTGGTGCGTAAGGTGAGAGGAGGAATCTGGAGTGTCGCCTCGCACAGTGTTTGTGTCCTGTGAGTTCCCCAGGCCGACAACCATCGTTTGACGAGCCAAGAAGGGCAGGAGTACCGAATAGAGAACGCTAAAACTGGATCTTCAGATGGATCAGGCCATGGCGGAGCAGGATGACGCATGATATTACGAAGAATGGCGTTCATCATGCCGCTCCAATTGCGGCCTCCAACGGTCTTGGCTAACTTTACGGATTCATTTACGGCCGCAGAAGGTGGAATTTTATCAAGGTACAGCAGTTGATAGGCTCCCAGCCGAAAAATCATGGCAACGGTCAGGGGTAGCCGTGACATCGGACGATCAGCGAATTGATTCAATCGCCAATCCAACGTCTCGCGATGTCGTAAGACGCCATACACGAGTTCAAAGGTCAGACCTCGATCCAGTTCACGAATTTTTGCTGTTTCCAATATCGCGTCGACCACATCGTCCGCAAACGGTTGTTGGCGGTGAACTTTTAACAGAATGGTCAATGCCGCGGAGCGGGCTCCTGAATATTTTGCCGATTGTTTATGCTTAGAGGGTAAATGCATGGTCTCAGGGTTTAGTTGTGACGACGAACCGTCAGATGATCAGAAACATGAGGGAATCAAAAAAGAGTGTGTTAAATCAGCGCTTGTCAGTTGAGAGTTGAGCGGCCAAGGCCATGGCTTCTATGAGACTCGTTGGATCAGCCTTCCCTTTTCCAACAATGTCATAGGCGGTTCCATGATCCACGGATGTACGAATGAATGGGAGGCCAACCGTGATATTGACACAATGTCCAAATGCCACAGTTTTTAAGGCCACCAGTCCTTGATCATGGTACATGGCCACGACTCCATCAAATTCTCCAGAAACCGCCTTTCCGAAAAGGGTATCGGCGGGGAAAGGCCCCGTACAGCGAATACCTGTAACACGTGCCCGTTTTACAGCAGGTGCAATGGCCTGCTCTTCCTCATCGCCAAAGAGACCGCCTTCCCCAGCATGGGGATTCAGTCCAGCGACCCCGATACGGGGTCGTGTGATGTGAAACGATCGACGGAGTCCGGACTCTGCCAATCGAATCGCGCGAAGGACATTGCTAGTCGTAATCGATTGTGAAAGGTCTCGAATCGCGACATGTGTGGTAACAAACATAATTTTTAGCGGCCCACCGAGAATCATCATGCCGGACTCTTTTGTTTGAGTCAGGGCTGCTAGCATTTCTGTATGACCGGGATAGTGATGGCCGGCAAGATGGATCGCTTTCTTGTTGATAGGTGCGGTCACGATGCCGTGAACAGTCCCAGCCTGTGCTAAATGGACGGCTTTTTGAATATAGCGTACCGATGCGTCTCCAGATACGGCGCTGGCCTGGCCTTTACGAAAGCGTCCCAATGGCCTTTCAAGGGGGTCGAGTACTGAAAGTTGACCCCGGCGAAAGATGTTCTGTCCATTCTGTTGAGGATATTCTGGTACCGAGACAATCTTCATAGGAATTTGAAGGGCCTGAGCCGTTCGTTCCAGGATTGGGGGAGAACCGATCACAAGCGGAGCGCACCATTTCCATATCTTTGCGTGAACGAATGTCTTGACGATAATTTCCGGACCGATACCGGCAGGGTCTCCCATAGTAATGACCAATGTCGGGCGATGGTTCTTGTTTGAAGTAGTCTTCATATCGAGACGTCGCTGGTAGAAATTGGGCTGTACTTTGGTGAATGGCGAGAAGGTCTATGAAACGCAGGCCAATTACTTGGAGCGTGAAGTCCTTCGCACCGTCTTTTTCGTCTTGTAAAACGTTTGAAAGGCCTGTTCAATAATTTCTCGGACAGGTTTCCCTGTTTTCGTAGCCAGGCGCTGACAATCTCGATACTCAGGCATCACTTTTTGCTGACCATTTCCTAGGTCTGCGATTTTGATTTGGACCGTCCCTTCGCGTAATAGAATTGTTTCCATTCTCCGAGGAAGGACAAATCGGCTGACGTGGTTAACTCGTATACCAAGAGTTGTCGTTTCCTGAAAGAGTGTTCGGATCACATCTTCTCGAATATTTTTGGGGGCTAGAATAGTGATAATGATTCCTGGGCGACTGCGTTTCATAATGACCGGTGTTAACGTCACATCTAAGGCCCCGACCTTGAATAGCTTGTCCATTACAAACTCATAGGTTTGAGGGTTGAGATCATCGATGGTTGTCTGGATTTCGAGAATAGGTTCTGTGTTTTGAATATCCTGAGACGCATCAGAACACAAAAATACGCGAAGAACATTTGCCCAGTCAGGAGGCTCTGCTGTACCAGCGCCATACCCGATACCGGCAGGATTCATGGGGGGAAGGGCGCGAAAGTCTTGAGTGAGCGTTGTCAAAAGCGCCATCCCGGTCGGAGTGGTTAGTTCAAGAGCTGGTCCTGATGCAAAGATCGGAACATCTAACGCCAGCTGAGCCACAGCAGGTCCGGGAACGGGCAAGACCCCATGAGCTGTGTGAATCGTGCCGGATCCAACATTGATGGAAGAAGCTGAAATTGATGTGATACTGAGATAGTGAAGGCCAAGCAAGGTTCCAACAATATCAACTAATGAATCAACGACGCCGACTTCGTGGAAATGGACTTTAGCTTGTGGAACTCCATGGACGGTTCCTTCAGCCTCCGCCAAACGTTGAAAGACTTCCTTCGAACGGGATTTGACGTTTGAGGGGAGTGGACTTTGGCTTAGGATGAGTCGAATCTTAGGGAGCGACAGCGGTTTGTTGAATCCCTCGCGAATGTTGACGTCAACTTTGGTCGCATGGACTGTGCCTCGATGGACTTTCTTGGCTTTGAGCTGATAGCCACCGGCCGTCAGTTGTTGTAAGCCTTTTTTGAGAGTAGTGAACGGGACCCCGGCATCGACCAATGCTCCGAGACACATATCGCCGCTGATACCTGAGAAACAGTCAAAATGAAGATGCGACACGATGTTCCTTCATACCAAGTAGGGAATGTAGCCCATCATAACAGATCCTGATGGCTCACACATTCTCAACATCGAGAGCCGCGACTTATAGCCGATTCAGTTATACCGAAACGATAAAGCGCCAACTTGGACAATGTTGAAATCCAATACGTGAGATAAAACGTCAATCATTGTCAGTTATAGCCGATTCAATGATTTTTCGTATTCTTGACACATGGGATATCGCGTTGAAAGTCCTCATGGTTGAGCTGGAACGTATTTGTATTCGCTATAATTCAAGCGGGTATAACCTTCCAAATTTTGAAGTAAGTAATCGCGCGGAGTTAGTTGATACGCCTCAGCTGGACCTGGACACATGTCATTGATACATCAGGTCGGTGGCTGAGTCACGCAGTTGAATGCCATGCAAGATTGCACCTTCTTGCATGGTATCGTGTCCAGGCATTCCAACTGTTGGATTCGCTATAATTTGACTGATGAGAGAGGCTATGGTATTCGACCAATAGACAAGGAATATTGACATTATCCCCATGTGACGAAGGGGCTCCGTATTGAAAATGATCAGAAATCATAGGCAGCGGATTGTTCAAATTAGTCTGTATGTTTTCGGAATAGTCTATGTCGCCGGTTTGTTGTTTGGAACAGATGCCGATGCGAAAAAAAGGCGAAGAGTTTCTGCTGGAGCCTTTCAAATTTCTCAAGTCACGACCTCGCCGACACCCTTTGAAGTGGGAAATGGAGAGCTTACGTTTTCCACGATCGTGAAAGTTCCAACAAACTTGAATGGTCTGGCTGTTCTGGAAGTATCAGCCCTCATCACCTCTCCGACTCAACGATCAATGCGGTTTCTTACGCAACGATTGCCGTTAGGTTCGAAAGCCCCGGCTCAAAGAGGTCCGCATATTTCAGCAGCCCTTGTGTGGGATGGGACAGATCAATCGCACACCTTGGTTGACCCGGGAACCTATCAGTATGAAGTTCGGGCGAAACTCATGGCCGAAAAAGGGGCTGGCATAGAAGTGCGAATGGTCTCCCGAACTTCCCGTGGAGCCGTCAAAGTCATCAAGTATCATGCTCCTCCCCCGCCTGTCGAAAACCTTCAGTTAAATCCAGAGATTGGGCCTGACGATTCATCAGCAGAAGACGAAAATTCTGAGGAAGAATCGGCTGAGACGGTCGTTGATGAAGTTGAAATGCTCACCGATGAATCAACTAGCCATCCATTACCAGAACCGGGAGATTCGGAAGTGGAGATTATCGAAGAGGAAGAGATGTTGGTCATTCCCCAAGAAGGTTAATCCGATGAGCCAGACATCCGGCACCAAACCCGTTGTCAATGTTCATAACTCCAATCCCGCCTGAACAGGCATTCAACATTGTGAGCAGAGCCGCGAGTCCACCAAAGCTTGCTCCATATCCCTGACTGGTTGGAACGGCAACAATCGGTCGGTCGACGAGCCCACCTATGACACTCGGTAAGACGCCATCCATGCCTGCCACCACAATAATTACACGAGCTTGATGTAAAATTTTCTGCCGATCCAAAAGACGGTGGAGCCCAGCTACTCCAACATCAAACAGTGTTTGGACACGGCTCCCCATGATCTCTGCAGTGATGCGGGCTTCTTCGGCAACCGGAATATCCGAGGTACCAGCAGTCACAATCACGATATTTCCACGTTTTACGTGTTTAGAAGATTGCACGGAAACAATTCTCGCATCCTTGTGGTAGGTGGCTTTGGGAATCGCCCGTGTTATGGCGCGTGCCATGTCTGGTTGAGCCCGTGTCGCCAGTAACGCATTGCCTTTTTTTAGTAGTTTTCGAGCTATGGCGGTAACTTGAGCTTTTGTCTTCCCTTCACAGAGGATCACCTCGGGAAAACCCTGCCGTACTGCGCGATGATGGTCAATTGAAGCGAACCCAACGTCCTCATACGGGAGGGTGCGCAACTGCTGAAGAGCATCTTGAACCGATAGAGATTCAGATCTCACTTGTTCAAGTAGTTTTTTTAGGTGAGCCGTGTCCATCTTAGTGCTTGCAGAGGTTAGCGTTGAGGTGTTGATGAATAGAGAGCTCGATCGGTTTCGACCTTTGCGGCCCGATTCATGAGGTTTGCGACAGCCTGACGAGGATCCATACCTTCAAATAGGACTTGATGCACCCCGTCAACAATCGGCATCTCAATGTGATGTCGTTGTGCTAACCCAGATGCCGCACGAGTGGTGCGAATGCCTTCAGCAACCGTTGATGTGTGTGAGAGGATCTCCTCAAGAGTTGAACCTTGTCCAAGTTTTAACCCAACCGTATAATTTCGGCTCAATGACCCTGTGCAGGTTAACACCAGATCCCCTAATCCAGATAACCCGTACAAGGTGGAGACGTCAGCGCCCATCGCGACGCCTAAGCGAATCATTTCGGCGAGGCCTCTCGTAATCAAGGCGGCCCTGGTATTGAATCCCAATTCCAAACCGTCCACAATACCAGATGCAATGGCCATGACGTTTTTTAACGCACCGCCAATTTGTGCGCCAATCATGTCATGCCCGGCATAGACGCGAAACTGTGGCGTCAAAAATACGTGTTGGAGTTGTGTCACCAAATCGGATGTGTGCCCGGCTAGTAGAATCGTCGTGGGCTTTTCTTGGCAGACTTCGCGAGCGAAACTCGGTCCTGAAAGAATTGTCACAAAGGGATGCCAGGGTTGAGGGAGCAGAGATTCAACAATATTCGACATGAGGTGAAACGAATTCTCCTCAATGCCTTTCGTGGCAATCGTGATAGGTAAGGGATCGGCCAGATGCGGTCTCAGTTGTTCTAGAATCGCATGCATGGCATGGGAGGGAACAGCTAACAGGAGGAGATCTGTTCCGTGAACCACTTCGGCAAGTGATCCCATGGCCGACAATGAATCGGGCAAAGGAAAATCTGGAAGATACATTTCATTTCGCCGAGTAGACCGAATCGATTCCACCACATCTAGTTCATGGGCCCAAAGGCGAATAGTATACCCCTTGCAGGCTAACAAGCGAGCCAAGGCCGTTCCCCATGACCCGGCTCCAATCACGGAGACGGTCTTGATAGGTCGAGCAATCATGAAAGTGTTAAGGGGAAAAGGAACGTTTTCGCGGAAGAAAATCTACATCTTTAGACTTGCGCGGGATTATAGAAACGACAAGAAATACTGTCAACTTGCCGACCTATAATCGACATATCATGAGGGTGAGAACTGGAACTGTAATTCACACATTCATTGGCCACACTGACACTCAATTATCGTCGGCAAGCCGACCTATAATCGACATATCATGAGGGTGAGAACTGGACCGTAAGTTACACATTCATTGGCCGCACTGGCATTCAACTATCGTCGGCACCTAGGCACCTGTAATCTCATGTTATAGCCGATTCGATGAACTTCCAAAGGTTGAAGTAGTGAATTTCGCTGGGTGAATCTTGTTGGCTCGCCTGAAAAATTTGCCATTCGCTATAATATCGCAGCGTATTTCAAGAAAAGGATGGATGTACTGAGCCGCTGGCCTATTGAACCATCGCGCCTAGGCCTCCACATGCCATTGCATCCACGATGAATTAATTTTATTTTGAGGTTAGCTCATGAGTGATCGACAGGTATGTTCTTCTTGTGGTTTTGGAATTCCACGTGAAGGACGCTATTGTCTCAAATGTGGAACAAAAGTTACTGAAGACAAGCAAAAGGCACGAGCCAAAGAGTCACTAAACCTCCGTATCCTGTATATCATGGTTGGCTTATTGATCGTTGCAGTACTTTTTCCGCCATGGGAAGCTGCACCAGGGGAACCTCCACAATTTCTCGGGTTGAACTTTATTCTCTCTCCACCTCGAGAGGGCGCAATAGTGAGCCGGATGTTACAAACGATACAACTTGTCACGATTGGGGTGGGAGGGATGTATGCTTCTTGGCTGTTTCGATCAAAATAACCGTTGTTCACCCACGTATCTGAAAAGATATGTTGTTGGGTCGAAAAGATTATTTAGCTTGGTCATTATGGTTTGCCTACGGAATATTATTGTTGCGTAAACACTGTTCAATTGCTGTCAGCTCAGAAGATTGAATATGTTCATCTTGTTCAAGATTTTCAAGATAATTGACCATTTGCTCAAGGTCTGTTGTGCTGAGTGTGTTTTGATAGTATGAGGAAGGGAGAGTATTTTTGGCATATATCGCTTTGTCGGCAACGATATGAACATCGTGATGAAGAATAGATTCAATAATGTACTCTCTTGGTGACGTGGCCTTCCCTTGGTAGGCGTGGTCGTTCAGATGTGCTGATGCGTTGGTTTTCATGTACAACGGCGGCCCGAGTGTTCCGGTCGCCGCGTGGATCGTGGGAATAATGTGACAGCCGGCGCATGCATGCTGGAGAAATAATTGCTTTTCTGAACGTTCTGCATCACGTCTCACGTATAAATCACGATTGATATAGCTCCATTCTTCTTGCGAAAGAAGATTTCGGTAGGTTGTGCGTATGTCGTGTGGCGAAGGAGGACGTTCGCCTTCGTGAACATAGAGCCATGTATCAATGGCCACAAGTTCGTCGAGTGTGAGGTTGATTGGTGGGAGATGCGCTTTCGGCATAGGTGATTCGCAGTCTCGACTCCCCTTCAGGCCCCACCCTGCCACCACATAACAACTCGGACAGACATGGGATTCAGCAAGGTATTCGAGCGAGGTGGGTTTGGTACGTTTCCGTGCAGTAATTCCCCATAAATTCGGGCCCCGTTCACTCATTGGCCTAGGGTGAAACGCATGACAGACCGGGCATTGAGCTTTCCCAACATGACGACCGTCACGATTTTTTCCCTGAGCACCGAAAATAAGGATCTCGCCTTCGTCTGCTAGCTGCTGTGTCGTTATGTTATCGATGGTTGTGTTTTTCGATTCCGGTAATCCTTGGGGTTCTGCGTGATGGTTCCAATTCCCACAACCTGAGGCAAGGCCGAGAAAGAAGATAACGACACAGCAGCTGTTACGTAGTCTCATTGCGAAGGATGAAATCCATGCGGCTCTTGGAGAATGTGACCGATTGTATAGACTCGGTAATTCGGTTATTCCACTACTTGTAAGATCTTTTGAATTTCCTGCGCTTTGCGTTGCTGCAAGTTGACGAAGACATCCGGTCCGTCGATGAGACGGTACTGAACGTCTTCAGTTTCGACATTCGCACAAATTCCCTTACCTTCTTGGTAGGCTGAAAACCGTGTGACCGTATTACTCCGACGATGCATCCGTAAAATGCTGATCGTACAGGCTTCACCGTCATAGGGTTCACTCACTAACTGTTCATCGTCCCACTCCTTGATGGCATAGACATGAGTGGCGACCTCCAACATCGGGGCATGTTCGACGAGTAACACGGCAGTCGATTCAATGCATTGTTTTTGCTTTCGAAAACAGTACAACTTTGTGGTTTGCACCGCATCAGAGGTCGGGCCGGCTTCGCTGGCCCAGGTTCCTTCCACTTCAATAGCCTTGTCCCATTGATCACCATGGAAGACATATTTCGGCAGATAGGGTAAGGGGCGATCAAGCACTTTGTTATCATCAGTCAGGTGTGTGAGCGTTTGATAGTCGAGTTCTCCAGTTACCGGTAGGCCGGTATGGGTTTGATATTTCTTTAGGGCGGATTTGGTCTGTTCATCAAATTTTCCGGTATAAGGTCCAGTGCCATATCCAAATCGACCCAGAAAAATCTGCACTCCCATAACAAGCACTTTATATTCTTTTGGTTTTCCTTTGAGCGAATCGAGTTCTAGCTGTCCTCTTTGAGCCTTACGCGAAAGTGTCGGTGGAGGGCTGTTTTGGTTTTGCTCGCTTTTTTCTGCCGCCTTGGGGCTGCTGTCTGAGCTTTCTGTCTGTATGGCATTCTGATTGTCCATTGAATCATCATGCTTCTGATGACTCTGTTCTGCCAAAGCTGGTGTGATCAACGTGAACGAAAGCAATACGGTCGTGAACCATGTTCGTACCATTGTGACAAAGGCCTCCTTTTGAAGAAAAACGTGATCGTGATGCGTTAAAAAGGTTGCTCATCATCACAAGCGGGACTTGGGGGAGTCAAGAGAGATTCGCAATGACCGGAAAACGATGAAAGAGGTTAGAACCGTCTTATATAATTAACTGAAAATTAATTGGATTCGCTATAAACACATGAAGGAGTGAATCTTTAATGAAGGAAGTTGCCGTCTTGGGCGTTTCGTGGAAATACGGCAAGGAAATTTTTGTACAATTTAGGAATAATTGGACTCAACGGACTTGGAAAGGGAAGGAAGGTCGATGGGATTCGTCAAGAATAGATGTCGATGCCACCATGATATTTTCACAATGGCATAAAAAAACGTCGGGTGGAGCATTTACCCCACCCGACGTTTATAGAAACCCACAAAGAAAGACTACTTCTTTTTAGTTGCAGTCTTCCTTTTGGCTGTGGTTTTCTTCTTGGCAGCTGGCTTCTTCTTAGCCGCAGGCTTCTTGGCTGCCGGTTTCTTCTTGGCAGCTGGCTTCTTCTTAGCCGCAGGCTTCTTGGCTGCCGGTTTCTTCTTGGCAGCTGGCTTCTTCTTAGCCGCAGGCTTCTTAGCTGCCGGTTTTCTGGCTGGCGCCTTTTTCTTAGCTGTTGCCAACGCTCTCACCCCCTTTCTAATCTGGAGCTACCCGAAGGCAACTCCCACCGTTCATATTTTTCAATGAACGGGTTAAGTCTATATTCACCG
>BQIU01000086.1 GCA_021603905.1 Nitrospirales bacterium | reverse complement strand
CACCGGGTATTTAGGAGGGTTTACTGAACTGACCCTACGGATTCCGAGTGCCATCATTGGCGTCGTGGTCGTCTTTTTTGTGTATTGGATGACTCAGCGATGGTTCTCGGTCGAGGCTGGTCTTGTGGCAGCCTTCTTCACCGCCTTATCGCCAATGGAGATTGCGCATTCTCGTGAAGTGAGGATGTACATGCTGTTTCAGCTGTTATTCTTGCTGATCGCGTATTTTTTCTTTGAAGGCTTTGAAACGTCTTCGCCGAGAAATACAAATCTACCCAAATTGTCCGCGACAAAGAAATGGACGGACACATTTCAGGTTCGTCCGCTGTTTTTATGCTATGCCGGGATGGTTTTTTTATTGGCACTGGGTGTTCATAAGCTCATCCTTCCGGCGATGTCTGGTTTTGCCGGCTATGTATTGGTGATGGGGATCATTGGCGTCGTCAGTCGGTCGCTCGATCCTCATATCAGGCAAAAATATATTGGAACTGCGCTCATGGTCATTGTCGGGGTGACTGTGGGGAGTCTTCTCTTTCCAGGTATCCCAGCGAAACTTATTGCGATTACTCAAGAGCCACTAGCTTGGGGACACGAAAATGCTGATAACTGGAGCTACTATCGTTGGTTACTGTTAGATGAATACCCTCTTGTGTTTGGGGGGCTTTCGATTTTTCTGCTCTATGGATTCTTGCAGAACAGCAGAGTTGGATTGCTGATTGCGTGTGTGTTCCTGTTGCCTTTTGTGATTCAGAGTGTGATCTTGCCGATGAAAAGTTACCGGTACCTTTTGTATGTTTTACCATTTATGTACATGGCGGCCGGGGTCGGAGTTGCGGGACTATTGAGATCGTTGTGGTCTGCAGGGCATGCGTTTAACAAGGTGGAGTTCGTTCCGAACAGGGTTTGGAAATTCTTTGTATCGATCGTTCTTATGGGAGGCATTCTTGGGGTCTTGATCAATATGCCGTGGTTTATGCGGACGGTTAAGGATTTCGCCCAGGACTTTCAATCGCCCCATGTGACCGATGTCCAGCATCACAACTGGGGAACCACTGTGCAATATATTGAGTCACATGCCGTACCTGGTGACGTCATTGTTTCCGGTTATCCCTTACTTTCCCGTCATTATGGAGCTACCCAGCCGTTGTATTTCATGAATAATGCCTACTTGGTGACCAATATCAACCGAGATTTAAAAAATGAACAAGGACAGCTGATTGATTATACCTTTGGGGTTCCTGTTCTTCAGAACCTTGATGATCTCAAACAGATCATGAAACGTCACCCTTCTGGGTGGGTCATGACCTATGAGTGGCGGAAAGATCGATTTTGGAACTATCCAGATCTTCCAGAGACTTCGTTAGGGACATTTCCTGTGGAAGTGATACGGTACATTAAAGAACATCTTGAACGGCAGAAAATACCCAATGCTCCATATATGGCGTTATGGCGTTGGGACTCTCGCTCCTAGTGAGCTTTCGGAAAAATTTACTTAGTTTCCCTGCTTGTACATTAATCTTTCTCCAACTCAGCCTCCCTTTGTCTTTTGCCAGATACTATTTCAAGAACCCACTGAAAAGATTAGGTCATTAATAGCGGATCCAAATAGTTGTTCAGTGAGGTGCCTAGGCCACGATAGTTCAATGGGCCATTGGCTCCTGTCCAACCATCCTTTCCTTGAAATGCATGTGCAACATGAAATGGGATTATAGGTGTCTATAGTCTTTTAACTTTTTCTCAGTACCTCTGTCCCGACGCCTGCAGGCTCTAGCCGTGCCGCGACTCTTTTATAGGGTCGATGTGTGTTTTTGCGTTCTACCGGGCATGTGTATACCGTGAGGAGCGATGAGATTTCGCTAGAGTCCTCTGAGTGAACGCCTCTCATCAGTGGGCGGGGCTTGTTTGAGATTCTCTGGTTTATGTCAAGCCTCGTGTAAGGCGGGCCGGGTTAAATGTGGTCTGATAGCGGTGAATGGACCAAGCCGCTCGGGCAATTTTCCGCGCGATACTCACTAAGGTGGCCGTTGAACTCCACCCTTGGATGCGATACGAGTCATAGATGGGTTTCCAGACTTTGGTTTTGACGGCAGCCATGGCGGCATTAACGAGTAAGCGGTTGAGATAGTAATTTTTTTGTAAATATAAGTATTAACATCTAAATATTTACTCTGTATTTAGAAAAATCTTGGTTGAAAAACAGATCAATATGCCATGTTATGTGACAGTGTGTAAGATTTTATGAATTAGATAAGAGGCTTTTGAAGACAGTTGATTTTCGTTTTAAATAATGAGATGCTTTTCTTTCATGCCAAGCACTTGGTGGTGCTTCATAGCTGTAGAGCCTTCATCTATTGTTCATTCACCTGTAGAAGAGCCATTTTGTCACGCTCCGCTATTCATTCCTCCTGCACCTGTGGATTCTAGGCAGCGAATGAGATCGACATAAGGAAATATCATGGATCTTTCTATCATTTTGTCCACATGCAGACGTCCAGAGATTCTTGTTCGGACTCTCAAAAGCTTTACGGAGTTGAACGTTGGAGACCTGCGATGGGAGCTTGTGCTTGTGGACAATGCCGATGATGAAGCTACGCGTCAATTAGCTGATCAATTTCAGGACACCATCACGCTGACGTATGTTGTTGAGACGAGAGTAGGGAAAAATTATGCCTTAAATACGGCCATTCCAAAAGCGAAAGGAAATATCATTGTCTTTACCGATGATGACATTCTGGCTAACCCTTATTGGTTGATACGTATCTGGGAAGGAGCGAAGCGTTGGCCGAATCATGATGTATTTGGAGGGAAAATTTTACCGCATTTTCCAACAGACCATGTGAAATTTGATCTCGAGAATCGACTCGTCAAATCGGCTTTGGTGATTGCAGACTGGAAGCTTCCTGAAGGCGAATATAAACCGAGCATGGTCTGGGGGCCAAACTTTGCTGTTCGTTCCTCTGTGTTAGAGGGCGGTTTTCGATTTAATACCGATTTTGGTCCAAATAGCGGTCAATACCTCATGGGTGATGAAACCGAATTCGTCTATCGGTTAGAGCAAGCTGGGCATCCTCCAATCTATCTGCCTGAAGCGCTCGTTCATCACCAAATTCGACCCGAACAGTTGAGTATGGAATGGTTACGTCGTCGTGTGGCTTCGTATGGAGGCACTTTTGCTTTTATGTCAGGGTTACCTCATTCTCCATTGTTATTTGGTGTTCCTCGGTACATGTACGCACAAACGCTTCAAGCATTTCTTCAATATCTTCGTTCCCGCCTGTTTTCAGACGACAAGACGCGGTTTGAGTCCGAGCTTATGTACTGGTATCGCAAGGGAATGTTACTTCAGTATTGGATCGGAGTGCCGAAAGAGAAGGTAATAGTGTATTAACGCATTGGTTTGGTCGCGTCGTCTTCTATACCTCGTACTTACAGTTGTCATCCTAGTTGTCGTTAGACGGTCATAATAAAGGCGTATTATGAGCTTTTTGATCCATCATATGTTGAGGGACAGTGCCAAGCGTGTTCCTGAAAAGCCGGCGTTGGTCTATCGTGCTCAATCGCTGAACTACCAGGAAGTCGTGACGCAGGTATCTGGATTGGCTGCTGGGTTAAGTCAAGCCGGGATTAAACGTGGGGATCGTGTTGGCATCTATCTTGACCCATCAATAGAGCTAGTGATTTCTATCTTTGGGATTTCTCAGGCGAGTGCCGTTTTTGTTCCTATTAATGGGCTCTTGCTGGCTGAACAAGTGGGACACATTGCTCAGGATTGCGAGATGCGGTGCCTGATTACGACCAAAAAAAGACTGGCTGGCTTACAGGATGTTCTTTCCACCTTGCCAAGGTTAGAGTTTCTCGTCGTCATTGAAGATGGCTCTGACGTGCCATGTTCGACATCCGTCTATTGGTACCATGAGTTGCTCAAAATGGGTGAGATTTCTTGTCAAATTGAACCGTGCATTGACAAAGACCTCGCGGCCATTTTGTACACCTCTGGCTCCACTGGAAAACCGAAGGGTGTGATGCTATCCCATTCAAATGTTGTCAATGGGAGTTCGATTGTGTCGATGTATTTGGAGATCACCGAACGGGATAAAATATTGGCGGTGCTGCCATTTAGTTTTGATGCCGGATTAAATCAACTGATGACGGCTTTCCAGCAGGGATGCACGCTGGTGCTTATGACATTTGTGTTTGCGAAGGAAATCGTTCAAATGTTGCTCAAGGAACAGATTACCGGCTTAGCGGGTGTTCCGACATTGTGGAACCTGTTGTCACAAACTAATTCGACTCTGCAAAAACAGACCTTTCCACACTTGCGGTATATCACCAATACCGGAGGGGCGATGCCGCAACATGTTTTGGCTTTGCTTCGGAAAGCCTTACCTGCAACGAGTGTGTATCTGATGTATGGGCTGACGGAAGCCTTCCGGTCTACCTATCTTCCTCCCGATCAACTTGAGCAGCGCCCAACGTCTATGGGCAAAGCGATTCCCAATACTGAAATATTAGTGGTGAATGAGCAGAATGAACCTGTGAAGCCTGGAGAGGTTGGTGAATTGGTTCACCGAGGTCCAACGGTGTCGTTAGGCTATTGGGGAAATCCTGAGATGACGGCTAAGGTGTTGCGTCCACACCCCTATCAACATTCAAATGGCGGGACGGAGGAGATGGTGTGTTTTTCAGGAGACCTTGTGAAGATGGATGAGGATGGGTATTTGTATTTCGTTGGGCGTCGTGATTCTATGATTAAGTCTGCAGGATTTCGAATTAGTCGTACAGAAGTTGAGGAAGCCCTTTACCAAAGCGGCCAGATCAAAGAGGCAGCCGTGATTGGTGTCCCTGACGACATTCTTGGGCAAGCGGTGACAGCCTTTGTCGTGGGGCAATCTCAAGAGTCCGTGGATGTAAGTGTTCTTTCAGCCTTTTGTGCCAGCAAGCTTCCGCGGTATATGATGCCAAAGACCTTTCATATTCTGGAGAAGTTGCCCAAAACCCCGAACGGTAAAATTGATTATACGAATCTTCAAGCGATGAAAGTGTCTGCCAATGCCTGAATCTCGAGACCTTATTGCTCGCCACTTTCATATGGATTCTGGACTGTTAATGTTTGGGGGGCAAACATCGATTGAAACCATTGTTGCGACGTATGGCACGCCACTGTTTATATACGATGCAGCGGTTCTTAATCGGAAGTATGAATTATTGCAGCAGACTCTCCCTCAGAATTTTGCCATTAGTTATTCCGTCAAGGCGAATCCTTCTCAAGCGATTCTCAAGCATTTTGTGCAGAAGGGCTGTGGGTTGGAAATTGCTTCAAGCGGAGAATTTCTTCAAGCCCTCCAAGCGGGTTGTGCATCGAATGCTATTCTGTTTGCAGGGCCTGGAAAAACAAAAGCAGAACTGGAATTAGTGCTGGCGAAAGGCATTGGAGAAATTCATATCGAATCTGTTCTGGAGGTTGCCCGTATTGCCGCGATCAGTCAGCGATTAGGGGTCATGGCCAACGTTGCGATCCGAGTCAATCCAACAGGGGAAGCGTTGGGCGGCGCCATGCGGATGGGTGGACAATCCACGCCCTTTGGTATTGATGAGGAAGAGCTCGAATCGGTTGTTGCGCAAGTCTGTTCTAACCCAGTACTCAAATTCAGTGGACTGCATTTATTTTCGGGGACGCAAATTTTGGACTACTCCGTCTTGGTTTCTCAATACCGAAAAGGGTTGGATATTGCTAGGAGAATTGTCAAAAAAACAGGTCAACCTCTTCGCACATTGGACTTCGGAGGTGGCTGGGGAATACCCTACTTTGGAAAAGAGATGGAGTTGGATACGAAAAAACTGAAGTCTGGCTTGGAGGAAGTGTTTTCTGAGGTTCAGAATGATCCTGATTTTTCTGGGACGCAATTCATGGTCGAACCAGGACGATACCTTGTTGGCGAAGCCGGTGTGTACGTCACACAGATTACTGACGTGAAAGTTTCTCGAGGAAAAAAATTTTTAATCGTCGATGGAGGGATGCACCATCATTTGGCGGCGTCTGGTAATTTTGGGCAAGTCATTAAGAAAAATTTTCCGGTGTGTCTCGTGAATAAGATTGATCAGCCTATGAAAGAGACTGTCGATGTTGTGGGGCCACTTTGTACGCCACTGGATGTTTTGGCGCGTGGCATTCAACTGCCTGAAGCAATTGTTGGTGATCTTGTTGGTGTACTCCAGTCTGGTGCATACGGAAGAACGGCAAGTCCATTGCATTTTTTAAGTCATTGTTCACCTCCTGAGGTCTTGGTTGAAGGTGGGGAGGCGAAGCTTATTCGACGAAGAGGGACCTACGAAGACTTGACAAGAGACTGCGTTTAATCCGTCGTTATCATGTTCAACGATCTATAGCCTATGCGATCTAGGGCTGAGACATCGTGCAATAGGGCGTGAATTTCAATTGAATGTCTGCCCATTTGAGTATGTTAGGAATGATCGTGAGCTTGCAGACGAGGATGTGCCGATAGACTGTATGGAATTTGTCGTATCACGAGATCCTCGTTTACTTATCCAAAGCCTGATTCCGTCACTTTCTCGGAAAGCACTGTCTGGTCCCGTTAGGGGGAGCTTGACCTCATATCATTTCTGGGCCAGAAATGCGTTATTTCATGGACTGGGGGCCTTGGGTCTTCAGGCTGGAGATAAGGTTCTGGTTCCCGCTTTTCACTGTTCGACCGTTGTGGAGCCGATTCTTCACTATGGCTGCGAGGTAGTTTTTTATAATGTGAATCGTGATGGAATCGTCGACTTTGAAGACATTGCTCGGAAAGTCGATTCCCGAACAAAGGCCGTGATTGCCATTCACTATTTTGGCGTCCTCCAACCTTTATCGACAATTCGAGATTTTTGTCAGGATCATCAACTTTTTTTTATTGAAGATTGTGCCCATCTCTTAATGGGTGAGAGTGAGGATGACCCACTTGGTCGTGTCGGAGATATCAGTATTTTCAGTTGGAGGAAGTTTTTCCCAATTTATGATGGAGGAATGTTGGTGTGTAATCATGCCTCACAGCTTCCGACTGTCTCTTGGGATGGCTTGGGAGGGAGGCTTCATCTTAAAATTGTCAAAAACCTTTTTGGAAAATATTTATCCGATCGATCACCCGCTCGGCCTCCTGTAGCTTTGAATCGTGAGAAACGTGAGTCTGAAATAGAGGATTCCGTCTTAGAAGACGAAACGAGGAAGAAGTTTAAATCCAAGGCTCCTCACAGAGAGTTTGATGCCTTACAATTAAATTGGCCGATGAGTCCATGGTCCCGATTTATTTTAGAAAACATCGATTTGTCGGCAGTGATGCAGAAACGTCAAGAACATTCGAAATTTCTCAACCAAGCTTTGGGTGAGTTGTCTGGCGTTCGTCCGTGGTCGACAGAGAGAGTCAATGGCGTCTGTGCTTGGGCGTTTCCAATTGTTGCGGAAAATCGGACGGACCTTCATGTTCAATTGAGAAAACGGGGGATTCAGTCCTTTTCTTGGGATGGGGTGATTCATCCTAGCCTTCCCTTAGAAGAGTTTCAGGATGCCAGATTTTTGTATGAGCATCTGGTCTTGTTACCAAACCATCAAAGTTTAACTCGAGAAGAGTTACACTTTATTATAGAGAGTGTAAGAGATGTCTTGTGAGTCGATAGCGTGAACTTGACACACCAATATTTCTAAACGTTGTAAGTTGAAATATGGTTGGTTATCAACGATGAGGAATATTTTGATGGTGGCATTTCATTACCCCCCTTTTTCTGGGGGTAGTGGTGTGCATCGGACCTTGAAATTTTCACGGTATCTCCCGCAGTATCAATGGAGGCCGATTATGTTGACCCCTCACGTCCGAGCGTATCCTCAGACTAGCGATCACCAGGTGAACGAGATTCCTTCGGATGTGCTCATTAAACGGGCATTTGCTTTAGACACAGCACGGCATTTGTCTTTCAGGGGAAAGTATCTCAACGTATTGGCGTTGCCAGATCGATGGGTCACCTGGATGATCGGAGCCATTCCTTTGGGGCTTTGGTTGATCCGAAAGTATCAACCTCAAGCGATATGGTCGACCTATCCTATAGCGACAGCGCATGGTATCGGCCTTGTGCTCAGTAAACTGACCGGGCTTCCTTGGATTGCTGATTTCAGAGATTCCATGACCGAAGAAAATTATCCGCGTGATCATTCGACCAGGGAATATTATCAATGGATTGAACGAAATACGTTTGCGCAAAGTACAAAAAACATTTTTACCACTCCATCAACGAAAAAGATGTATCTTGATCGATATCCCTGGTTGAAGCAAGAGTCCTGTCTCGTGATTCCTAACGGGTATGACGAACACGACTTTCAAAGTCTTCAGTCTGAAGAGGTTCATATTTTTGGCAACGGTCGTCCTGTGCGATTGATTCATGCTGGAGTTGTCTATCCGGAAGAACGAGATCCACGCCCATTCTTTCAGGCATTGGCGAAGTTGAAATCAGAAAATCTGATATCCTCAAATATGCTGCAAATTGAATTTCGCGGATCTGGTTCAGAAGATTTGTATGCAACCAAATTACAAGAGTTAGACATTACGGATATTGTTTATCTACTTCCCTCACTCCCCTATCGCCAATCGTTGCAAGACTGTATGGCGGCGGATGGGTTACTCCTCCTTCAAGGGGCGACCTGTAACCATCAAATTCCAGCAAAAGCCTATGAATATCTTCGAATACAAAAACCTATCTTAGCGCTGACGGATGTTACGGGAGATACAGCTGCACTGTTGAACGAATGTGGAGGCGCAACCATTTGTGATTTGCACGATGAAGAAGATCTCTATCAAGGAATCCGAATATTTTTGGGACAAATCAAATCCGGTCATCATCCTATCCCGCATAGACCGACGGTGAATAAATTTTCTCGAGAAAGCCAATCTGAAATGTTGGCCACATGTTTGCATCATCTTACCGATAGCCAAGGCGGTTAACTCTTTACTTTTTTTAAAAAAATATGAGAGATATTGCATTAGTTATTCTCGTTTTAGGTTCTGCGGCCGTTGCCATTAGAAGGCCCATGTATGGGATGTTACTCTTTGTAGCCTTTGGCATTGTTAATCCTCAAGGATTTACGTGGGGGTTTGGCAGGTCCTTTCCTATCGCCATGATCATGGCCATGGCCACTGTTCTGGGTTATGTGATTTCACCAGAATCAAAACGTTTTCCTCGACAGCGAGAAGTCTGGATGCTGCTTGGCTTGTGGTTGTTATTTGTCGTCTCAACTGTGGTTGCGTATATTCCGCATCGAGGGTGGATGTCAGATGCCGCGTTAACTCAACTCATCCATGTATCAAAAATCTTTGTCATGATCTTTTTGTCCATGTCCCTTCTCAATTCGCCAGAACGTGTTCAGATGCTGATGAAGGTTGTGGCCTTATCGATAGGACTATTATCGGTCAAAGGCGGGATATTTGCGATTATCACGGGTGGGAGTGAGTTGGTATGGGGGCCGGAGGGATCATTTCTGTATGCGAATAATGCCATCGGTCTTGCAATGGCCATGAATGTTCCCTTGCTTTATTATCTGATTCAGCTTGAGCGTAAGCCCTGGCTTCGCAAGGTCATGTGGATTATGTTGGGATTGTCCGTTCCAGCCATTGTCTGTACGTTTTCCCGTGGTGCATGGTTGGGACTCATGGCGGCGGTTGGATTAATCTTATTGAAGAGTAAGTATAAAGTCGTGATAGGTGTTGGCGGTGCCATTATGGTTTTCGCTACGATCGCCTTCATCCCATTTTTAACGACACTGGATCTCGTGCCTGAGCGGGTCCAATCTCGATTTGATGATTTGGTGAATTATGAAGAAGAAGGGTCAGCCGTCAGTCGATTTTGGAATTGGGAGGCTTGCAAGCGGGTTGGCTTCGCCAATCCCCTTACAGGAGAGGGCTTCGATTATTACGGTCGACATATCTATGAGAAATACTTTCCTGAGTTCATCGTACAGTATGGACATGATAAAGTCTGGTCCTGTCACAGCATGTGGTTGACGGTGTTGGCAGAGCATGGCATTCTGGCATTTCTCCTCTGGATTGCATTGCTGATATCCTGTTTTCTCAGTTTACGAAAAATCCATCGATTCAGTAAGAGAATTGAGAGTCTCCAATGGATGGGCTATTACGCGTCGATGGTCGAAATCAGTTTTGTGGTATATATGATTGTCGGGACGTTTCTGGATGTCGCGTATTTTGATGTATTTTATCAATTTATCGTTGTGGTAATACTTCTGAAAGAACACATGTACCAGATGGTGAAGTCTTGGCATTCGAGTCCAGGGGAAGAGCGTTTTCGACGGTCGCATGTTCGAGCGTCGTTGGCTGGGTCCAGATGATTCTCTATGGATGGCCGTGTCCTTCGATGCTCAACCCATAATTTTTTTTGGTGAGTAACCAATTTACATGAAAATAGGGTATGATAAGACCATCTCATGACCTGGTAGGTCTCCAAGGTGAGGAATGAGCTTGTTACGGAAATGGTGGGATGCGTTATCCCTCATCTATTCATGTCCTGCGTCTTCAAAGATGCCCATTTACTTTGGGTGATGAACAGAACGATCTCCTGGTATTCCTATCGGTCTGATGGGGTATTTTTGGCGCCAAACCCTTGATTTTCTGTGGTAAGGCAGAACGGTATATGTATGAAACACATTAGTCTTGGCATCTCAGCTTATTACCACGATAGTGCTGCATGTTTAGTGCATGATGGTGAAATTGTTGCAGCGGCTCAGGAGGAACGCTTTACGCGAAAAAAACATGATGCTGGATTTCCTCGTGAAGCCGTGAAGTTTTGTCTGAGGGAAGGCGGGTATACTTTGTCTGATGTCAGTGAAGTTGTGTTCTATGATAAGCCATTACTCAAGTTTGAACGACTACTTGAAACTTATTTAAGCTTTGCCCCAAAGGGGATTTCTTCTTTTCTTGCCGCGATGCCTGTATGGCTGAAAGAAAAACTGTTTCTCAAAGACCTTTTACGCAAAGAATTAGTGCGAGTGGGAGAGTTTGCCTCCACAAAGGAGGTTCCGCCAATCCTCTTTGGGGAGCATCATGAATCTCATGCCGCCGCGGCCTTTTTCCCTTCGCCGTATCAGGATGCGGCCGTGTTGTGTATGGACGGTGTAGGGGAATGGGCGACGACATCAGCATGGGTCGGGCAAGGAAATCAACTGACCCCGTTATGGGAAATTCCCTTTCCGCATTCAATGGGATTGCTGTATTCCGCGTTTACCTACTACACCGGGTTTAAGGTGAACTCTGGGGAATATAAAGTCATGGGACTGGCGCCCTATGGTCAGCCCACATATGTAAAAGCCATCTATGAGCATTTGCTGGATGTGAAGGAAGATGGCACGTTTCGATTGAATATGGAGTATTTTGATTATTGCACGGGCTTGAAGATGACCAGTGCGAAATTTGACGAAGTATTTGGAGGGCCGCCCCGCAAACCTGAATCGGAGTTGACGCAACGGGAAATGGATTTGGCGAGATCGGTCCAAGAGGTGACTGAAGAGGTCGTTCTGCAGTTGGCCCGAGGACTTCAGAAAGAAACAGGCTTCGATTCGCTATGTTTGTCTGGTGGTGTGGCTCTCAATTGTGTCGGAAATGGTCGCTTGCTTCGCGAAGGTCCCTTTAAGCGTCTTTGGATTCAGCCTGCAGCGGGAGATGCTGGAAGTGCGTTGGGGGCGGCGTTATCCGTTCATTATCAATATCTTGGAAATTCTAGGACGACCAACGGAGAATCCGATTCGATGCGAGGCAGTTATCTGGGCCCAGCTTTTACCAATGATGAGATTGAAACGCGCCTGCAAAATCTTGGGGCTCGCTATGAACGTTTGGATGACGAGACTTTGTCCAGTCGTGTGGCCCATGAGCTTGCGACCGAAAAGGTCATTGGGTGGTTTCAGGGACGAATGGAATTCGGCCCTCGTGCGTTGGGAGGACGAAGCATTCTTGGTGATCCTCGAAGCGAAAAAATGCAGTCGATCATGAATCTAAAAATCAAATATCGAGAATCATTTCGACCCTTTGCTCCATCTGTCCTTCGCGAGCGGGTTTCTGATTATTTTGAAATCAATGCCGAGAGTCCCTATATGTTGCTGGTGGCGCCGGTCTCCAAGGACCGACGTTTGGCACTGACGGATGCTCATAAAAATTTATGGGGGATCGATTTATTGAATGTCCCGAAATCGGATATTCCTGCTGTGACCCATGTGGATTATTCAGCGAGAGTTCAGACTGTGACTCACCAGACCAATCCGCGGTATTATGCGTTGCTCAAGGCTTTTGAAGCTGAAACGGGTTGTGGTGTGCTCATTAACACGTCGTTTAATGTGCGGGGTGAACCAATCGTTGGAACACCTGAGGATGCCTTTCGATGTTTCATGCGGACGGAAATGGATGTCTTGGTTCTTGAAAATTGCGTGTTGCGCAAAGAGGATCAGACCCCTGTGGAGAAAGACAGTAGTTGGATGCAAGAGTTTGAACTTGATTAACGGGAGCCCAAACGATGAGTTTTGATCCTTCAACAGTCACAACAAAACAGCTACGGGGTTTTGGCTGGCTCATGGGTGGGCTATTCTTGGTCATTGGACTGTGGCCGCTAGTGGTGCACGGGACTGGGATTCGTATCTGGAGTTCCGTCGTGGCGGGTCTATGGGGAACCATGGCACTAGTTTGGCCAGCAGGGTTAATGCCCCTTTACCGGGGATGGATGTGGTTTGCCGAAAAACTCGGGTGGTTTAATACGCGAGTGCTACTGGGAGTGATTTACTATGTACTTGTGACGCCGATTTCTCTGTTAATGAGAGTGCTGGGGAAGAAGCCATTACACTGTCACTTTGATTCAGAGAAATCCAGCTACCGTGAAGTGAAAGCTGCGCGAACGCCGGACCATGTCGTGAAGCCATTTTAAGGAGGAGAAGAGTATGCAGGAATTTGTATCAGAATTGTGGGACTTTATGCGGGAGCGCAAGAAGTTTTGGCTGGCGCCTATTCTGATTATGTTGTTGTTACTCGGCGGATTGATTGTGTTAACAGAAGGCTCTGCTGTCGCACCCTTTATCTATACGCTGTTTTAATTGTCAACAATACAGTCAATTCAAGGGACTCTTCCATATTGTTTTACTGCTCGGCTTAAACAATATGCCGAAGAGTTCCTTGACGATTTCTTTTTGACCGAGAGTCCATATGTTCATGGTGCTATTGGTGCTGTTTAACCCGGTCAAGTTCATTGCTCGTAGATCATGGTGATTGATTCTCGGTTCATTTTCTCGTTATCCCACCGTTCATTTATCATTCCCATATAACATTAAAGATCTTGGCTACCTGTGTGTGGGGTGCTGATTACGCAGGTTTTCGTATCATGAACATATCAGCTCACGACATGTTCTTGAATGCTCACTTGTAATCTGTGATGCGTTTCAGGAGAATTTTGAGATGTGTCTGAAGTTGAGAGATAGACGTGTCGAATAGGGTTTCAATTACTTTTCTACCTGATTCATGCCAAGCCGTATGCTGTCAAAATCATGTACGGTGATTTACTGTGACTCTGTTCTCAGACTCTTCAAAGTCGTCATCTGGATTATTTTGATCTACTAGCCGGTAGGTTAGGTTTAGGGAAACGCGTGTGCATATTGTGTCAGTCATTTCACGGTGCTTGATGCAAGGAGAGAAGGGAGTACACTGTGTATTCAACGGTATGCCTGCCGTGTTCAATGTTGAGAACGGAAAAGGCTGGGCCCCTGTCCTCATTGTTGTGAAGCGAAGCAGTCATGAAAGTGTCGACGGTAGTTTGAAGAAGGGATAAAAATTGTCGCCTGCAAAACCGTTAGCGGAAATCTTGTTAGGTGGGGTCGCATGGATGATGGCCATGCGTTGGGGAGTGAGACTTATCGGATTGATGAGTACCGTGATCCTGGCTCGACTCTTGATGCCAGCAGATTTCGGTATTGTCGCTATGGCGATGGTGTGCGTTGGCCTCATCAATCAATTACTTGACTTCGGTTTAGAGTTTGGATTGCTTCGCAACCCGAATGCCGAACGAAAACATTACGATACGACATGGACGATTCGTTTATTACAGATGGGAGGCGTGGCGGTCTTGTTAGCCGTTGCTGCGCCATTCATTGCCTCCGGTTATGAAGAGCCCAGAGTGATGCCAATCCTTTGGGTGATCGCGTTTGGGGCTTTTGTGCGAGCGTGGGAAAATATCGGTACCATAGATTTTCGAAAACACTTGCAGTTTGATCGTGACTTTAAATTCAATGTCTATATCAAACTAGGTGGATTTCTGGTGACGATTGGGTTGGCGTTCTACCTGAGAAACTATTGGGCACTGGTTGTGGGATCGTTGTTTAACCATTGTGTCGCGGTGGGATTGAGTTTTGTCATGTCATCGTACCGTCCGCGTTTTTCATTAGAAGCCGTGGGAGAAGTATTCTCATTTTCGCAATGGATGTTGGTACGAGGATTCGCGAATTATATTTTTGGTCGAGGAGATGAGATTATCACGGGGAAGATTTTTGGCTCAATCGGGTTGGGCTATTACGCCATGGCTAAGAATGTGTCTTCCATGGCTACAGCTGAAATTGTTCAGCCAGCCTCACGTGCGTTTGTTCCAGGGTTTTCCCAATTTGAAAATGAACCGAGTCGGCTAGCCTCAGCCTTTACGAGGGCCATATCTGGGATGGCCCTCGTTGTGGTTCCCGCTGGGCTTGGACTGTCAAGTGTTGCGCCAGAAGTCGTACCGATTTTACTGGGCCATAAATGGTTGGAGACTGTACCGCTTTTGCAACTTGTGCCTATTGCCGAAGTTGTGATGGCATTACATGGACTGGCGGGGAGTCTAGTCATTGTGATCGGACGGGTGAAGCTATTGGCAGCTGTGGCCTGGTTACGGGCTCTTGTAATGTTGGGGTGCGTCTATCTTGGTTACCAATTTGCCGGATTGATCGGTGTCGTGTACGGCATGATTGCGAGTGCTACGTTTTCTTTTATCGTGTTGAACAGTGCGGCAATCAGTGTCAGTGAACTGGAGTGGGGACATATTATTCGTGCTGTCGTCCGCCCTGTGGTCGCAGGTGCGTGCATGATGGGGGCAATCTCCTGGGTGGGTGCTTTTTTCGCTTTTCCCTTGTTGGTCTTATTGATCGTGAAAATGCTTGTTGGAGCCGCAGTCTATTTGTCTGTGATTGGACTATTATGGCGAGCCTTTGGTGGGACAGAAGCTATAGAGACAGAACTTTTGAATATGATTCGACAGAAACTGAAATGAGGTTAATTCCAAAAGGTCTTACATTACATCCTGAAAGGTGAAATTTTGTTCTGCTTGAATGAGTAGACGTATTTCACAGAAGAATTATCGTGCCATCATCTTGCGCATGATATGTGCGAACCCGCTGATTTCGGCTTCAAAAACGATTTGTGGGGTTGTTTCTGAATCAAGAAACCGAGTCCAGGCCAATGGTGAAGTGTTTGGTGAAATGAGGCCAGGCTCACAAGTCGTCGCAGTATGAATTTGTTCTTTCTCTAAGATGGGCCAGAGAGCCTGTGACCATTCTCCACTCGGATAACATAAATGATGAAGGGACCGACCGGTGATTGGTTGTAGTACGGCCCGGTTGTCTTCAAGTTCTCGTTTGACCCCGGTGCTATCGGGAGGAAGGTGATGACGATGGGTGTGCAATTGAATGTCAAAGTTTTGCTGTGAAAGGTTTGCCACCTCTTCTTCTGTCATCAGGGATAGCCGTCGTGAGGCGACAAGTTCCTCAAAGTCAAGATTGAGTCGCTTGGCGATCTCTCGTGCGAGATCGACTCTTCCTGGTTCGTCGAGGATTGTTTCCCCATGATCAATGATTCGTTGTATCGTTCTTTCTCCATCCAATCCTTTTGTTGCTTTAGAGGCGCTCCTCTCACCGACTAAGTCAGCAATCTGAATTTTCCCCATCGATGTTTTCCAGAAAAAATATTGAATGGCTAAACGAAAAATGGGGTTATGATGCAGGACATAATAGGTGGTGACGTAAATAGTAGCGGTAAAGCCCATTTCATGAAGAATTGGGACAGCGAGGGCAGAAACACTGTGAAATCCATCGTCTATGGTGATGACAATTTCATTTCCTCTTAAATTTCCTTGACGTAAGAGCGCAAGAGATTCATCCAGCGTTACAGCGTGATATCCTGAACGCTGGAGCCAACGCATGCGTTGCTTAAATAACTCCGGACTTTGAAACAACTTAGGCCTGAAAAGATGCTCGTCCGTGAATGAAAATCCGTGAAAACACAAGATCCGTAAGTATTGTTTCGTTAAATGGTTTGAGAGTGTGAATAGCCTTGTTTGCTTGGCGAGACTATAAAAACTATTTTTGATCGACATTTTCATCTTTTCCTACTGATGAATGAACGGGAGATTTTAAATTTCGGGAATCAAAAAATGTGAGTCTGACACACGATGAAAATTAAGATGATGATATTCGTATCACCAAAGATTGTTGGTCTCAATCGTACAAAACGACAGATCCATATTCGGCTGAGATTATAACGACGACCAATCGTATCATGTTAGTCCTTTAAGACATAAAGCGACGCAGAGAGTGAATCATCATTTTTAAATATAACGCGCGATCGCCTGGAAAGTTGAGGTCGGAAAATATTTTTGGATTGATGCCAAGTGATCCAAACTCTAAGCATATCGATAATTTTTTGGCAATCGAAAATGAAGGATCTTTCAAGCAGGAAAAGACATATTCGACCTCACGGGGAAAGGTCAGTCGACATTGAATGAGGGGATAATCTGTGGCCGGAGGGTTGACATG
>BQIU01000085.1 GCA_021603905.1 Nitrospirales bacterium | reverse complement strand
CGGATAGAAGCACTCTGTGCATCGCCTACCTCCCCATGAAAAGCTTGTTAATAATAAAAGAGTTACCAGTTCTAAAACGAAGGGCCTTCCAATTACCCTAATGCTCATTCTCAAAAAGAGGGTCCGTTATAGCATATGCCATCGCAGGACGCAAGAAGGATCTTCCACGATCTGCCCTGAAACCACCGATGAAAACAAGCCCTTATCCTACTAGAACAAGGATGAAGAACCTAGTCGAGAAAATCGATGACGACGATCAGAAACTTTTTCCTGTACCAACGGTAAAACGGAGACCAAAGGTCAACTTACAATTGCACTTGCCCTTCTTTTTTATCATCTTCATCATCGCGAGGATTTCCCGCTGACTCAAGCAAGGTTCGTGATACCACAATAGGGGTATGAAAATGAACTGCCAAGGCAATCGCATCTGACGACCGACTATCAAATATTTTGAGTTGTCCATTTAAGGACAACGTCATGGTCGCATAATAGACTCCATCTTTTAAGGAAATAAAGACTCTGTCTACTTGGATACTATAGGCCTCTAACATCGTATGCATGAGGTCATGGGAGAGAGGGCGAGGAAATTTAAGACCATTTAATGCTCCTTGAATCGAACCGGCAACCGTTGGGTCAACATAGATCGGGATAGCCCTTTCTCTCGCTTCCAGCAGAACCACAGGACCTTGGGGTGTCACACGGACTTCGACGTTTTCAATTACCACCTCCTCGTCCTCGCTCTCAAACTTCTCTTGAGCATTGACGCCTACTCCCATTCCGACACTAAGAAGCAAAACCAACGTCCATCTCATCACGGGTACACCTCACATAGGGGTTCTCCTTGAGATTTCGACTATCAGGTACCGACTCAGCAACCCTTAGCCCGTGATAAATGCGTTGGATTGCCGTTCAATCCCAATCTGTGTTTCACGACCATGCCCTGGCACAACCACGGTATTTTCGTTCAATGTATACAGACGCTCTCGGATGGACTCTTCTATTGCATAGGGATCTCCACCCCACAAATCCGTCCGACCAATTCCTCCACGAAATAAGGTATCCCCAGAAAGAACTAAATTATTCTGGGAAAAGTAAAAACACAGAGAACCAGGAGTATGACCTGGCGTATGCATGACAGTCCCAGCAAATTCACCAACCTTGAAGGACTCTTCATCCACCAACCAGGCATTGGGGGAAGGAACAGGGGTATACGGCACTCCAAACATTTGGCATTGAACCTCTAGCATGTCCCAAAGTTGCCGATCATCTTGATGAAGCCCAATCGGAGCCTGAGTGGACTGCTGTATCGCCCCAGACGCAAGAAAATGATCAAAATGCGCATGGGTATGGAGAATCAAGCTAACCGTTAACCCAAGCTCGTTCACCTCTCTCAGAATTCGTTCGGCATTCCCTCCAGGATCGACCACCACCGCTTGCTTCGTTTCTGAATCTCCAAGAATTGAACAATTACAGGATAACGGAGGAACGGAAAAGGTTTTGCGTATGAGTGTTGCCATAGAAATGTGTCACACCGTATCCAAAAAGATAAGAACCAAAAGCATAGCCCCTCACCTCTCGAGGGTCAATATGTCTTTGCGACCTTTACATACCACAACATTTGAAATAGTCTGGTAATCAGCATACAATAGGATTCTGCAAGCACATTAGGCTGGATTCTTTCCTCTAGACTCATCCACATGGCAAATCTACTGATCCGGTGAACGTGACAAAACTTTGGTCATTCTTGACCGATTACCAATTGCTCACACGCTACCCTCAGAAACTCAACCTTTCTCGTCTTACCTTCTGTATTGCGTGTACTGGAATGATGTTTCTAACCGGCTGCCCAACGGACAACACGGGTTCGCTCAAACAAGAAAACCTGCAGCTGAGAAAGCAGGTGGCCAAACTCGAGTCTGTCCTCTTTTCCCTCCAGGAAGGCAATAAGGCTATTCAGCAACAAATTGACTTATTAAACCGTGAAGCTCGACAAGCTCAGGAACAATACGAGCAAAAACTGAAAGAAAAAGAAGAGACAATCAAGAATATCTCCGTGGGCAACACAAATGAGACGACTCACCTAAAAACACTCGAGCAGGAAAACAAAAAGCTCCGAGGAGATGCCAGTTGGTTACGGACTCAGCGAAAACAATGGCGAGCAGGACTTATGGTACAGCGGCATGAGGGAAAATCAGAAACCCTAGATTACCCGTTCTCCACTGTTGTTGACGTGGCTCGGACAACGTTGGCCGGGAACGGATACACTATCTTGGCAAGCATGAAAACCGATCAAAAAGCCGTGTATATCACCAATAGGAAAACGTCACCGCCCGCATCAATTGAAGTCACAGGATTTAGGAATCAGTACATTCTCACTATCGACAAACAAACAGAACACGATTCACAGGTATGGGTGAAAGCCGGATTTGAAAAGCTTTCCCAACGCGGACAACTTCTCGATGCCAGCAAACTTGAAGTCAAAGAAATCGAGAGTCGATTGATCAGGGAAATTCAACAGCACCTAACCCAGCCTCCAAAACCTCTCAAAAAAGAGTAGGAGTTCTCCCAAAGAATTTCCGGACTCTTTTTGTTCACCCATAGGTGGCCTCACTCCTTACCAAAACAACAAGGAACTCAATAACGTGTGAGAAGCTGGACGCGATTCACTGCCACGAACACTCTGAGATCACAGTCATCTGCCTCGATCATAAAACATCGACGATTCATTCAACTGACATGACAAGGCATAGCCATTACGTAGTTCCATGGCTTCCAGAGAAACCTGGTCCGCTCCTTGCGGATACATCGCCTGAATATATTCGACAAAGTATTGAATTTTTAGGAGGAAAAAATCATACGGTTCGCAAACGCGCTGCGGATGTAAATACCAGTAGTCCTTAAAACCTTCAATCTCCAGACCCAAGCCCTCCAGAGTCCGAAAGGAGCGGGGAAACATATCCTTAAGCTGCCCGCCCCATTCTGAAATTTCGTGCGGCAAATAATAGCGGCGATAACTATCCAACTCATTGACATCATGGATATTGTTAGTGTTCAAAATTACCACATCGTCTTTTTCTAGGCACGTCACCAACCGAACATAGTCCTCATATTGATACGAAAGGTGCCTATCGGTTCCGCACGCAGAAGGATGTGTCCGATGGGCAAACGGTTCGATCTGAGGCCTCGACTCGAACACCGGCTGCTGCTTTTCGCGTTCTTGCTGCTCCCACGTTGCAAATCGCCCACGAAGCCACGCATACTCCCGCACAATGAGATCAATGCCTTTTGTATCGACTTCCATGGCCAATCCCTTCACATTGCTCAATTCAGGATGAGACAGCACTTGCTCGAGCATTTCAAATAACATAGAAGGAATTGGGGCGTGATGTGCGTCAATCCAGTTTGGCAAACAGGCATGCCCCCGAACTTCGTGCGGTACAGCAGGGTGGCAATCTAAACCGGCAATGTGAATCTGCACGACACGCTCCATCGGGAATTCATTGAGAAATTCCTCCAAAAATTGCTCGAGCGTCTGATTCTCCCAAACCCCAGTATAGCGATAGACCGTCCAGATATGCCCAATGTCCAAAACAAACCCGCAGGCACACCGATCTGCAATCATGCGGAAAAAATCCGCGTATCCCAGATTTCCAAGGATAAAATAGGTGAGAGGAGGAGTCTCGAGCAGAAAAAGAGGAGAATGCAAAGTATTGTCTCCAAAATGCTCATCCAGGTAACGTTGAGCTAGCTCAACGTTGCTTGCCGTCATACACGCTGAAGATTCCAGCAATAGTGGAGGAAGATACGTCCCAAACGAATGCCCTCCAATCTGCTTCGTGGCACATTCTTGGTTGATCCAGAAACAGCCCATACTGCGAAGATGAGCCGTAGCCGTCCTTAGCTCATCTTCATATGGATACACATCGGTCCAGTCAGGTTGCGTCACCCATAATCCATCAGCATGATACTCCAGGAGAGCAGAAGGTCGACAGAAACGGACTTTGTCGAGGGCGCTCTGATCAGCTTTAAACACTTCCAAATACCCATACGACAACCCGTGGTGGATTAATTGATCTGTTAGTTCAAAGATGTCAGGTGTATAGACATCAACAGAAAGACCAATCCCATGAAATGGAATACGACCAACGCGCTGAAAAAACTCTTTGTTATTTTCGCTCATTTGAGCATCTATATGACAAATAGATTCATGATCGACCGAGTGGCAAGGAACAAGGGGAAATCAGGAAGGGCAGACTCAATAATCAGATTAAGAGAAGAGGCAGGGCTAACGAGAACGACTCGCTTTATCAGACATGAGATATTGATGAATGCCGGTCGCTGCCTTACGGCCTTCTGCGATGGCCCACACAATCAGAGACGCACCTCGCTTGGTGTCTCCGGCAGCAAATACCCCATCGACATTCGTCATAAAATTTTCATCCACGTCCACACTTCCTCGAGCCGTATACTGCACTCCTGCGGCATCAAGCAGGCCCTGCTTGACTGGCCCGGTAAACCCCATGGCTAACAGAACTAAATCGACATTCATCTCAAATTCTGTACCTGCAACAGGCATGATCTTTCCATTTTCAAATTGCACTTGTTGCGCATGAAGTTTTGTCACATGTCCATTATGACCGGAAAACTTGGTCGTCGACACGCTCCATTGACGGTCACACCCCTCTTCATGAGCATGAGATGTTCGCAATTGCATAGGCCACAAAGGCCAAGGAGTCGTAGTCGCACGAGTGGGTGGTGGTTCGGGCAACAGTTCAAATTGATGGACATCGACACATCCATGCCGGTGCGAGGTCCCGAGGCAGTCGGATCCGGTGTCTCCCCCTCCAATAATCACGACTCGTTTCCCTTTGGCTGTAATCGGCTCATCGGTAATCGTATCACCTGCCACACGCTTATTTTGTTGCGTGAGAAAATCCATGGCAAAGTGGACACCTTGTAATTCACGACCTGGAACCGGTAAATCCCGAGGTTGCTCCGCTCCAAGCGTCAGCAGAACGGCATCAAAATCTTTCCGAAGCGCCTCGATTGTCACATCGTGACCAACATGCACATTCGTTTCAAAATTCACACCCTCGACCAACATTTGATCAAGCCGGCGATCAAGCACCCATTTCTCCATTTTGAAATCCGGGATGCCGTACCGTAAAAGACCACCGATCCGGTCAGCCTTTTCATAGACCGTGACGTGATGACCCGCTCTGACTAATTGCTGAGCAGCCGCAAGGCCGGCCGGCCCAGAACCCACAATGGCCACTCTCTTTCCAGTCACGACAATCGGCAGAACCGGTTCCACCCAGCCTTCGTCAAATCCTTTATCAATAATGTTCCATTCGATCACTCGAATCGAAACAGGATCTTGATTAATCCCCAGCACACAAGCGGATTCACAGGGTGCGGGACACAACCGGCCGGTAAATTCTGGAAAATTATTGGTTGTATGCAGAGCCTTCAGCGCATCTTTCCAGCGGCCTCGCTGGACGAGATCATTCCATTCAGGAATCAAATTGACGACAGGACAACCCGAGGGACTCTGGCAAAACGGCACACCGCAATCCATGCATCGTGCCCCTTGATTCTTGAGTCGTTCATCAGGAAACGGCTCATAGAGTTCTTTCCAATCCAAGACACGCAGCTCAACAGGACGCCGTTGCGGCCCCTCTCGAGTAAATTTCATAAAGCCTTTAGGATCAGCCACGACCAGCCATCTCCAATCCTCGTTGTGCATGAGCCTTGGCAAACGCCGCCTTCCGCGCTTGCAACACACGCTTATAATCGGTCGGCATCACTTTGACAAATTTCGGAAGCATGGAATCCCAAGATTCTAAAATCATTTTGCCCTTTCGACTCCCTGTATAGTGAACATGGGATTCGATCATGGTCCGTAAGACTTTCTTATCATCAGGCGTTGACACCGTTTCGAGTTCAACCATCCCCAAGTTGCAACGAAGCTCAAAGGTTCCCGCTTCATTCAGGACATAGGCTTCTCCACCGGACATTCCTGCCGCAAAGTTTCGCCCAGTCTTTCCAAGGACCACGACGACACCACCAGTCATGTACTCACACCCATGATCACCCACGCCCTCAATCACCGTCCGCGCGCCACTATTTCGAACGGCGAAGCGTTCACCCGCCATCCCATAAAAATACCCTTCTCCACCCGTTGCTCCATACAGAGACGTATTCCCAATCAAAATGGTTTCTTCCGGCACAAAGGTCACCCCCGGTGGCGGCATCACAATAATTTTCCCACCAGACAACCCTTTACCAAGATAATCGTTGGACTCACCCACTAGGGTGAGGGTAATCCCTGTTGAGAGAAAGGCTCCAAATGACTGCCCGGCAGATCCTGCAAATCGAATCTTGATCGTATCCTCAGGAAGACCCTTCACTCCGTATTTTCTGGCCACATGACTGGATAAGACGGTTCCTACCGTTCTGTTCACATTGCGAACGTTGAGTTCATGGGAAACGGGTTTACCCTCATCAATCGCCGGACGACACAACTCAACTAATCGATTGTCTAAAATGTGAGTTAGCCCATGGTCCTGTTTTTGAACACAGGAGGTCGCCACATCTGGGCTGACGTTCGGCTTCGTTAACAATGGAGACAAATCCAGCCCTTTCGCCTTCCAGTGATCAACCGCCGCCTGCACGCGCAACTTATCAACTCGTCCAACCATATCCTTCAGAGTTCGAAATCCTAGCTTGGCCATGAGGGCTCGAATTTCTTCTGCCACAAAAAAGAAATAATTGACGACATGATCCGGGCTTCCGGTAAATTGCTTTCGTAATTCAGGGTCTTGCGTCGCCACACCAACAGGACAGGTATTCAGATGGCATTTCCGCATCATGATACAGCCTTCAACAATCAAGGGGGCCGTAGAAAATCCAAACTCCTCAGCTCCAAGCAAAGCGGCAATCACAACATCACGCCCTGTTCGCAATTGACCATCCGTTTCCACTCTGATTCTTCCGCGAAGATCATTCAGAACTAAGGTCTGATGGGTTTCCGCCAACCCTAACTCCCAAGGAATCCCGGCATATTTGATGGAGGAAAGGGGAGAAGCCCCTGTTCCCCCAGAATCTCCACTGATTAACACCTTATCGGCATGCGCTTTCGACACCCCCGCAGCCACAGTTCCGACGCCAACTTCGGAGACAAGCTTTACGGAAACGGCAGCTTCCGGATTGGAATTTTTTAAATCAAAGATTAATTGCGCAAGATCTTCAATCGAGTAAATATCATGATGGGGAGGCGGAGATATGAGCTGCACTCCTGGAGTCGAATAACGCAACTGCGCAATCACCTCATCAACTTTATGGCCCGGCAACTGCCCGCCTTCTCCAGGTTTAGCGCCTTGCGCCATCTTGATTTGCAGCTCTTTGGCATTGACTAAATAATGGGCGGTCACTCCAAATCGTCCTGAGGCCACTTGCTTAATGTAGGAGTTTTTGGAGTCTCCATTGTTCAGCACGCCAAAACGCTCTGGGTCTTCTCCCCCTTCTCCCGTATTGCTTTTGGCCCCCAGACGATTCATCGCAATGGCGAGCGTTTCATGCGCTTCCTTACTGATCGCGCCAAACGACATAGCCCCGGTCGTAAATCGTTTCACAATGTCTTTGGCTGGTTCAACCTCGTCAAGAGAAAGAGGGGTCTCTGCAAAGAAAAAGTCAAACAGCCCGCGAAGCGTAGACCGCCGCTTTTGCTCTTCATTCACGAGTGTTGAAAATTCAGCAAACGTCTTCGGATCGTTCGTCTTCGTAGAATGTTGGAGTTTATAGATAACATCCGGATTCCAATTATGGTGTTCCCCCTGAATCCGATAGTGAATTTCCCCTCCAAAATCGAGTTGACGCAGGGGCACAGGTTCATAAGCTAGCGAGTGCCGTCTCAACGTTTCTTCTCCAATATCTCGAATCCCAATCCCTCCTATTCGAGAGGCAGTCCCAGTGAAGTACCGGTCAATGAGTTCAGGGTTTAAGCCCAACGCTTCAAAAATTTGTGCTCCACAATAGGACTGAAGTGTCGAAATACCCATTTTCGAAAATATCTTTAGCAGTCCCTTGTCCACTGCTTTCACGAATTTCCCTTCGGCCGTTTGAGCATCAACCCCCTCAGGAAGATATCCTTCCCGTTCCATGTCAACGAGGGATTCAAAGACCAGATATGGATTGATCGCACCTGCACCATAGCCGATTAAACACGCAAAGTGATGAACATCCCGTGGTTCACCGGTCTCTAATATCAACCCGACTTCCGTACGAGTTTCTTGCCGAATCAAGTGATGATGTACGGCAGACACTCCAAGCAAACTGGGAATCGGAGCCCACTCACTGTTGACCCCGCGATCACTCAAAATAAGAAATTTTTCTCCGTCTTGGATAGCCTTAGAAGCTTGAGCGCAGAGTTGATCTAACGCAGACGCCAAACCTTCAGGACCTTCTGCAACTCGAAAGCGCAAGGAAAGTGTCTTACTTTTAAAGTTTGGATCTCCAAAGTCTCGAATTTTTTGAAGTTCCGCATTCGTCAAAATTGGTTGCTGCAACTTAATCCGTCGACAAGCCTCTGGGACTTCTGCAATCACATTCGGTTTCGGACCGATGTTGGTCACGAGCGACATCACAAGATGTTCGCGAATCGGATCGATCGGAGGATTGGTCACTTGGGCAAAGAGCTGCTTAAAATACTTAAAGAGTAATTGCGGTCTCTGTGAAAGCACAGCTAGCGGTGTATCCGTGCCCATGGAAGAAATGGGTTCTTCCCCAGTGACCGCCATCGGAATCAACACCATTTTTAATTCTTCGATGGTGTAGCCAAACGCCTGTTGGCGCTGGCGAATGGTCGGATGATCGGGCTGAGGAACGTTAAAGGGCTCTGGCAACTCGTCTAATGACACTCGATACTCTGTGAGCCATTGTCGATAGGGTTTCCGTTTCACCATATCCGACTTTATCTCTTCATCATCAATGATCCGACCTTCCACGGTATCAACGACAAACATTCGTCCAGGCTGTAGCCTTCCTTTGGAACGAATATTCTTTGGTTCCGCAGGCAGCACTCCGGCTTCGGATGCCAACACGACCAAATCGTCTGTCGTCACTTGGTATCGACAAGGACGTAAGCCATTACGATCCAACGTTGCCCCAATGAGTTTTCCATCGGTAAAGCACACGGCCGCAGGGCCATCCCACGGTTCCATCATGGCCGCATGATATTCATAAAACCCACGACGATCTAGATCCATTTGCGGATTCCCGACCCAAGGCTCAGGAATGAGCATCATCATGACATGAGGAAGCGGACGGCCAGCCATCACAAGAAATTCAATCGCATTATCCAGGCAGGCTGAATCGCTTTGCATCTCATCATCTGTTATCGGAAAGAGCTTCTGAAGATCATCACCAAATAATTTTGACGCTAAGCGACCTTGTCGCGCCCTCATCCAGTTCACATTACCCTTCAGGGTATTAATTTCACCATTATGGACCGTAAACCGATAGGGATGGGCCAGGGACCAGGTTGGAAAGGTGTTAGTACTAAACCGAGAGTGCACTAACGCCAGCGCAGAAACAAAGGCGGGGTCGGCCAGATCAGGATAAAACGTCCCAACTTGCTGTGGAAGCAACATGCCTTTGTACACAATCGTCTGACCTGACAGACTACAGATGTAGACATGTTCACGATCTGCAATGGCCGACTCTCGAATCGCATGCGTGATACGTTTTCGTATGACATACAGCTTTCGCTCAAATTGTGCTTCATTGAGGAGATCACGTGCGATAAAAAACTGGCGAATAACCGGAAGAGTCGTCCTCGCCTGAGCACCGATGGCTTCCTCTTTTACTGGCACATCACGCCATCCTAGAAATTCCTGACCTTCTTCCCGAATGATCTTTTCTATCAACACGTCACACTGCCGTCGGGATTTCTCTTCCTGAGGCATGTAGACCATCCCTACGCCATAGCTACCAGACTGAGGCAAGGTCGTTCCCTGATCTTTCAAGACACGGCTAAAGAATTGGTGCGGAATCTGAAGAAGAATTCCAGCCCCATCTCCTGTACATGGATCACAACCTTGAGCGCCTCGATGATATAAGTTTTCCAGGATCCGTAGACCATTCTGAACAATGCCGTGAGATTTCACACCTTTGATGTGTGCAATAAAGCCGACTCCACACCCATCCTTCTCATTTTGGGGATTATATAAACCTTGAGCTAGAGGGAAACCTGGGATGTTCATGGGTAAGTCATATCCTTCGCTGGGAATCAACTAAATCGATTACTCTCCCTAGCCCTTAAATGTAGAGGTCCTTCCCTCATTATCAGAGGGTTCATCCATCATTCGTCATAAAGCGAAGCGAGGGAGTAAATGAGAATTAAGCCCTTGAAAACTAAGGAATAACATTAATTGAAGAATTCAGACACTGTCAAGACGAAGGGTGTGATGAAAATTCGAACAAAATTTCACAATTCCTTTCAGGTCCAACGGCTCGTTGAATAGTCCTCATTTTGCTTGACAATCTGTCAGATACCGCCTAGTATCGCCCGCCATGAGTGGTAACAGCCCAACTCTTCAAAACCTCACCAATATGGCTGATGTATGGGATGCCTATCGAGAGGAGTTGAATGAAGTTGAATTACAAGTCCACAAAAATCTCAATTCTGAAGCCTCTCTGATCAATACCATCTCAAGCCAAATCATGGCGAGTGGTGGAAAACGGATTCGACCGTTATTGCTCATCTTAAGTGCCAAACTCTGCGGGTTCATTCAACGAGAATATCTCCTTCTCGGTAGTTTGATTGAATATATCCACACAGCAACGTTGCTCCACGATGACGTCTTGGATGAGGCAGATATTCGTCGCGGTGAAAAAACAGCTCGACGAATCTGGGGAAATCACGCCAGCATTCTTGTCGGAGACTACCTCTATTCCCAAGCCATGACTCAGATTGCCTCATTTCACAATCATGGCTTCAATGAATCGCTCGCTGATGCCTGCCGGAAAATGACTGAAGGTGAAGTCTTGCAATTGTGTGCGAATAGTCGTCCAGAAATTACCGAACCTGAATACTTGCAAATTGTCGAGTATAAAACCGCAACCCTCGTTGCTGCCTCGTGTAAAATTGGAGCCGCCATTGGTGAAGGCACTCCAGCAGAACAGGCCGCCCTGTCTCGTTTCGGTTTAAATTTAGGAATGGCCTTTCAACTGACTGATGATTGTTTAGATTATCTAGCAGACGGAGCACGACTGGGTAAGACTTTAGGGAAAGATATTCGGCAAGGTATGGTCACCCTGCCTCTCCTTCATCTCTTTCAAACATGTGAAGATGACCAACGGCAGTGGATTAAATCAAAGGTGCAAAGTCGCGCCATTACTGATGAAGACTTGACGACCATCATTAGCCTCATGCATGAACACCATTCCTTGACCTACGCCACACAGAGGGCTGAAGAATATGTCAAGGCTGCGAGTCTAGACCTAGAACCGTTTGCTGATGGAATGGCCAAACGATCATTGGCGATAGTGTCCCAGTATATGGTTAATCGAGATCAATAAGAAATTTCCAACTGAACACCTCCCTTCGGTTCCAGCTACCATCTCCCCACCGGTTGCGTCGTATCATCACAGCACCGCTTTGTATTATTGGGCGGACAATCGCATACCCACGCCTGAGACAAGATGACTGCAATCGCTGCTTCAATGAATTTCCGACGCTGACATAATGTGACGGGTCTCTCACCGAACCTTAACTCAGCTGACTGGCAATCATCGTATGTTTACGATACTCTTTGCTCAACGACAATATTTTTGTTTACGATGAACTTCAATGACATATTGTGTCGAACAGCAGGGTTGACCCGCCATCAGCGCGGCCACCACAAGATTTTTTCCACATATTATGCATAATGAAGCTTCCTATATCCTCGAAAGACTTAAAGCCCTTCCACCAAACCATATTTACGCTCTGGCCCCCAAAGACTATATCCTTCGTGGATATGATTACTATTCGCGAGAACGGTTGGAATCCTATAAATGGAATACCGATCAGACATTGCTCACCGCCTATGTGAGGGGCACCCAGCGATACTCAGTTCAATTTTCTGCGCACGAGCCTGATCTTCGATATACCTGCGACTGTCCAGCATGGACCTCGACCTCTCAATGTAAGCATGTCATTTGTGCGCTCCTGACGACCATCAACGCCCTCGTGCCTGAAACCTTTTCACTCCCGGGAAACCATACAGCTCGTCGGAATCTTTTACGAAAAGAGTTACTGCCGCCATCAGCGCCTCACACACTTCATACGCAGACAGCGCCATCCGCCTCAGGGCTGGAAGTAGTATTGTCCGACCATGAATCATTGCCGGAAATCGCCATAAAAAAAGACGGGAAATTGTGTCGGTCCTTTTATGGTATCCCGACCGAACTGACACTCCTCATGAGGGGAACCTTTGACCCGGCATGGTTAGCCTATGAAAATTTTGTCACATACCTTGAGCAATATGGCAACACGCATCCACTCGTCTTTGATACACAGGAACAACAGACCACTCTCACGTGGCGGCCGTCACGTCACTATCAATCCGCAACAGAACTTGATGTCAGAGAAGACCATATCAACGTCCATAACCGCTGTCTCTTACGCGGCACCGTCCAGCCTCAAGCTCGCCCATTTCAACGTCTCGTCGCCGACCTTGAAACTCAAACCCTCGCTCCTCTCCATGATGTCAAAGGCTGGGAAATCTATACTCTTGTCGAAAACATGCTCGACGCCGAAGCCTGGCGACGGCCATTAGGGCTCCGACCGTCTCCCACGGTATCAGTAGCTCCGCAACAGACGGACCGCATGCGTACTCCATCTCGAGTACCGGGAACAAGAAGGCATCGTCAGTCTTTGCAATTATCCATGGACGCATTTTATCAACTGCATTTTAATTTCAATCGAAAAGAAGATGTTTCCCAACATCTGATCTTAAAAGTTCATGGACGCGATGTGACACTGCAGGAATGTGACCTGAACGAAAATTCCACACCGTCGCTCACCTATCGGCTCAGCATACTTCCGCAGGATGATGTCATGGCTCCAATTCAAGCCAATCTGCGAGAACCACTGGCGGTCTTACAAACGGAATGTCGTCTCGACGGACAGAATATTGAAACCCACGCTCAACTGTTTCAATGTATTCTCAATATCGAACAAGCCAAAGACCTCCCTCAAACGTTCAAATCTCGTAAGCGCAAGACGCTACTTCTTGAAGCATTATTTCGACTGTTTGGCACGTTACAACCCACTGATGCAAACCGCATCATTAAAGACGCGATGGCAGTCAACGAGTTTCAAGCCTATGCCGTCAAATCCGAAGCTCAGCATTTACTCAAAGATTGGCACATGCTTTATCGAGAACAAGACTTCCGACTCACCTATGCGAATAGCCAGTGGATCTTTCTCCCAAACGATAAAGCGAAACAGGCACTCTTATATGCCATTCCTTGCGAAATTTTCGGACACCACATCTTCCGGAATATGGATAGGCATGACAGAATGACCATGCCGCTTTCCACGCTTCACTCCAAATTGCCAGAACTACACGCGAAACTGCAGGCAGCAGGCATTGAACTGTTTTACCACCAGAAGCCTATCCTCACGGCAAAGTGGGAATTTTCATTCGATGCTCAACGTCCTCCTGACATTGACTGGTTTGAAATACGGCCTGAAATCAAATGCAATGGTGAGGTGATGTCCGAAGCCGTCTGGATGGAAACCATACAGAAAGGGAGTATTTCCGAGACCGAGGACGGGATACGGATTCTTGATGTCTCGGCCATGGAAATCCTACGCACACTGTCGTCACTCTATCCGGCAATGAGGAATACTCCAAGTAAAGATCAGAAGAGTAAAGTGGTCCGCGTTCCAACGTTACAAATTTTAGATTGGATGGTATTACGAAAACATGGCGTCAAAGTTGTCCTCTCGGACAATGATGAAGCCTTATTTCAACGTCTATTGAATTTTGAAAAAATAGACCCGCGCCCATTACCGAACAAGTTGCAGGCCAAGCTTCGCACCTATCAACGAAAAGGATATCAATGGCTCAGCTTCCTCTATGAACATCGTTTTGGAGCCTGCCTTGCGGATGACATGGGATTGGGCAAAACCATACAAGCCATTAGCCTCTTGGCGGGCATTCATGAGGGTATCGTGACGCAACCGCCCAATACGGCCAACGCGCCACATCTCATTGTTCTCCCCCCAAGTTTGCTCTTTAATTGGGAACATGAAATCACGCGATTTTATCCAGACTTTACTGTGCGATGGTATAGCGGAAAAGACCGGTCCGCCATCTTCCGCGATTGCGATATTGTGCTTACGACCTATGGAATCATACGGCGAGACATTGCTGTACTCGAAAAAATTCATTTCAATGTCATTATTTTTGATGAAGCACAAGCCATTAAAAACATTACGGCGCATTCCACGGGAGCTGCCAGACGCCTGAAAGGGACCTTCAAGTTGGCAATGACCGGCACGCCATTAGAAAACCATCTTGGGGAATATTATTCCATCATTGACCTGTGCCTTCCTGGATTACTCGGCGATTATGATGCATTTAAATCGCACATAAAGACGCATGAACCTCCGAAGGTGGAACAACTCCTCCAACGAACCAAACCATTTGTGCTCCGTCGCACCAAATCGGAAACACTCAAAGAACTTCCGCCTAAAATTGAAACCGATGTCTATCTCGACCTCACTGACCGACAAAAAGCGCTCTATCAGCAAACCATTGCGCAGATTCGACCGACTATTGAAGATGCCTACCGGACAAAAACTGCCGCCCAAGCACGGATTATTGCCTTAACGGCCATCTTGAAACTTCGACAAATCTGCTTGTCACCTCGCCTGCTTAATTCGACAAGCACCGACTCTTCCCCAAAAATCACCTGTTTGCTCGATCGATTACACGAACTGCTGGATGAAGGACATAGCGCATTAGTCTTTTCCCAGTTCACCTCATTCTTAGATCTCGTTGAACAGGAGTTTAAGACACACCACCTCCCCTACAGCCGGCTCGACGGCTCGACGCCAACCAAAACCCGCAAGAAATTAGTACAAGAGTTTCAGGAACATGAACGTCCATCTGTTTTCCTGCTCAGCCTCAAAGCTGGTGGGCAAGGACTGAATCTCACCAAAGCCTCCTATGTCTTTCACCTCGATCCCTGGTGGAACCCCGCGGTCGAAAATCAAGCCTCGGACCGCGCGCACCGAATCGGTCAACAACAAAAAGTCTCCATCATGCGTTTTTTAATGCATCACACGATCGAAGAGAAAATGATGGACCTCAAAAAACACAAACTCGCCTTGTATGAAGCCGTCATGGAAGGCTCAACTCAACGAGGTGCCGGCGCCGGCATCAGCAAATCCGACTTTGATTTTTTATTGGGATAAAAAGGATCGGTAAGTGGGAAGAAAAGCTTTGCTTACTTTTGGTCGAATTTCTGTAGAGTTTCAAGAAAGGTCTTCTTGAGAGTGCGAAAATCCTGAAGTCTTGTCGTCGCGATCCTATAGACAACGGCATCATCGATCCCGCCGTATTCATGGACCACAATATTCAGAAATCCCCTGATCGATCGCAGAAGTTCAGCCTGGTCTTTTGAGAGCACTTCATTTTTTTCGAGTTTGTCAAACAGATCGTTGTCTTCATGAGGTAAGCCGAGCTGGAGACCACTGACAAAGAGCCCACAAATATCTAACACAACTTCTACTAAAATTTGCAGCAATCGCTCACACGCACGGCGTTTTTCGATTGAAGCCACATACTGTGAGAATTTTTCAGGAACGATTTGCTCAAGTTCCTGCAAATATTCATCCAACGCTGAAATTTTTGACAAAATCCGGTCGCGATCAAGCATTGGCAATCTGATTAAGATACAACTGATAGCGTGGACGAAAGTCGCGATATTCGCGAATTGTTCGAAGGGCAATGTCGTAGAGTTGATCACTATTTCTGCAAAAGAGAACTTCCCCATCCTTTAGGACACGAGGACGAACAGGCAATGGCAAAGCTTGAAACACATGAAGGTCGAGGTCAAAAGAAGACACATACGTCAGGCGAACGTTGGCTGACTCATCGGGCGTGTCAGAGTTCGGAGCAAGCACCAGACAGACATCAGTATCTGATCGTGCATGAGCTTCTCCCCTAGCCTGACTCCCGAAGAGAAGGACCGCTAAGACACGTTCATCAGTTTTAACATTTTCCACTAATTGTTTAAGAGCAAGACTCATAAAATATCTTTATTTAAATAGACCTCACCCCCCTCATAGTCTATCGAGAGCCTCTTCAAAACACAAACTGTAAGCAGAAACTCACGTCTTTGAAACGCTGGCACTTGGCGTGTAGTCGGGAAGCCCAAACACTTGAGCGTATGCCACGGCTAATGTACACAACCCAATGGCATATCCAACAGCCATACCTACGTACTCTAAAAGTCATATAAACAGGTTTAACGTTACCTTGCCTGTGTCATCGGAAACATCTTCTGCCAAGTTGCTTAGTTCCAATGGACTTTGTAATGTGATGACAAATAAATTTTCAGGAAAAACAAAGGCTGCAATTATACTCCCCAGCCCTCCAATTACTATGGCCAGAATAACCGTATTGAGCCCCCATCCCAGGTATAGAAGGAATACTTTTCCATACAGATGCTTAATACTCTGAAGACCAACTATTAATCCTGCTTGAACACTCACCCCACGATCAGCAATAAACAGAATGCTGATTGAGCCACAAATAAGAAGCCCAAGGGCCAACACACCGAAAAAGCCGATGCTGAGTGCAGATAATAATTCCCTGATGACCTCTTCTTTCCCAGACAATTCTTTCTGAAATAACCCATGAAGCCAATCAAATACAAATCCGGCAAACATGAGTATAAGTCCACAGAACAAAGGATTCTTGAATACTGTCCAATGCGGAACGCTGGCAGCAAAATTTCCATCCTGATCTCGTAAAATTTTCCATGTCAGGAATGCGATACAAACAGGAAGGATTGACCAGAAGATTGCTTCACCAATAAACCCATACATTGGAGACAATGTGGACCAGATGTTTCTTAGTAGGAGTGCTGAAAAGCACAATAGAACGAATCTAAAATAATACTTCTTAAATACTCGCCACCTTCCTTAAACACCTCATCGAGATAAAACGTCCGTTTTTCTCGAACGATTTGATCTTTAGGGAGGGGAGCTGAATATTGAGTTATATTTGAAAGTAGTGCATGGAGTGAGTTGAAAAGACGCGGCGTCTCGGGTTGCAATGGGTGTTGCGAGACATCCACACACAACCTCAAAAGAAGGAGACGCCACGATGCAAGAGCGTACCAAGACGGAGCAAA
>BQIU01000084.1 GCA_021603905.1 Nitrospirales bacterium | reverse complement strand
TCACCTTTTCCATCTACAGGCTGAGTGGGAACGTGAAAGGTCTTTTGTGACTCTAAGTTTCCGTAACTTGCAGCAGACTGCGTTGGCACGTCTAATTCACTAACAGTTGCCATAAACTCTCCTCCTAAGGTTCATGAGGATACCGGCTTAATGCCGTGACCCTACTATGGGTGTGTAAGAATACCTTCGTGTTTCCTGTCCATAGTGTAATTCTATCGGCAATTCATCTAACCAGCTTTAACATCAATTTTGATGGTTTTAGTTTTTCAAAGTTACGCACAGAAAATTCATTCTGTAACGCATATTTGCAAAACGCTGAACCTTCTGGCTCCTATTCCTTGAACACCCGTGAAGTACATTTGAATACGCCTGGCTGACGTCACCAGTGATGAAATACCTCCGTCGAAGCAGAGGCGGTCATATGTGGGAGGATACAATTTAACTGGAGCCGGCGAGTGGGATTGAACCACCGACCTACGGTTTACGAAACCGTTGCTCTACCACTGAGCTACGCCGGCCCTGGCTCGTTGACTAGTCAAAAAGAGAAGGGCTAAAACTTTGAATGGGAAGTCCTTGTAGAATTGCAGGATGCCGGACAACCGTAGACATTTTATACCGTTCTTAAGGGAGAGGCGTCAACTTTCTTCTCTTTCTTGATTAGAAAACCTCTCCAGAGATAGTCGTTGACAAGAAAAGGTTAATGTCCTAAGTTGAGGACACTATTCACTATATTGTCAACTACTTACTCATTGGGGAGTCGCCGTCGTGCGTATTCTTCTGTCGTTGTTCATTCTTGGAAGCAGCTTTCTACACAGCGCACATGCTTGGGCGGACTTTGAAGTTCTTGAGGTTTCGTTATCAAGTTCCATTCAGAATCGAGAACCGGCAGCCTCGGTGTCGCCAGCAGTACATTGCGAAAAAGATAAAAATGGTCAATCCGACCTCCCGGTTGTTAATTCGTTAGTTCGGCCAAAGATCTTCTTTTGGACACGGATTGCCTCTACCTCAGAAGGCGCGATTCGCCATACATGGCATCAACATTTGGAAGACGGCTGGGAAACGATAGCTGTAGTGAACCTTCCGATTAAGCCGTCACCTGGCTATCGAATGTGGAGTTCAAAATCCTTGCGTCGAGGAAATCCTACTGGTGATTGGATGATTGTCGTGGCCCCGTCGCACGACCCGGAACGTATCCTTTGTATCACGAGATTCAGCATAAAATAGTCACTGCCATATGATTACCATACGCCTCTTTTCCTCTTCTTATCTTCCTCACATCGGCTATGTTCAAGCCAACGAAGCTAGCCATTTAACGAACGCATGTTCATATTGGAGAAAATGACCAAAAGATGGTCAACGCATTTCCCTCTCCTTCAACAGACTCTTCTCCGGAACCATCTCCTCAAAAGCCATCGGTACTATCAGCTTATGCCCGACTGATCCGACTACAGAATCAAAGTGGAACGTTGTTACTTGTGCTCCCATCCTTATGGGCATTGACCCTCGCATCAGAGGGAAAACCCGACCCTATACTCATTGCCATCTTTATACTTGGATCATTTTTCATGCGCAGTGCTGGCGTCATCTTTAATGATCTGGCAGATCGATCAATCGATCAAAAAGTTTACCGCACAAAACACCGTCCGTTAGCCAGTGGGGCGCTCACTCCTCTTCAAGCGCTAGGATTGGCGTCTCTGATCACATTTTTCGCTTTTGTATTGGTGTGGTTTTTAAATCCTTTCACTATGGCACTGAGTCCAATAGCCCTACTCCTTGCTGCAGTCTATCCGTATGCAAAACGATACATCCATATCCCTCAATTCATATTAGGAGTCGCCTTTGGATGGGGGAGTATCATGGCTTGGGCAGCCGTACGCAATCAGCTTGATATCACCGCGTGGCTGCTATTTGCTGCGACAGTATGTTGGGCCATTGCCTATGACACCATCTACGCCCTACAGGACAAAGAAGATGACCTTCAAATAGGGGTCAAGTCATCGGCAATACTTTTTGGATCCTATGATTGGCTTGGAGTTGGAATGTTTTCGGTTTTAACGATGTTGTTTTTAGGAATGGCAGGATGGATGATGGAGTTAGGGCCTATGTTTTACGGTGGGATATTAGCAATTAGCGTGTATGTAATCTATCAATCTTGGACACTGACAACAAAACAACCTTCAACAAACTACTTTCAGATGTTTAAGAAACATGTTTGGGTAGGAATAGCCATACTCCTATCTTTCTGGATCGGCTTCGTATAATACCTATTCAGAAACAGCAGAGTCGATGGATTTATCTGGCTTCGGAGCTCGAAGCGTTCCGAGATAAGCCGTCACAGCTCTTGCATCCTGATCATCGAATCCCAGGTTCGGCATTCGAGTATGCTTTTTAATGCCTTGAGGGTACATGAGCCATTTGTACACCCACGTATCATTTAACCGGAAGCCTGCTCGATCCAGTTCAGGTCCAACAAGACCTCCCTGGCCTTCAAGACTATGACAACTATTACATCCGTATTTATTGAAATAGAGATGCTTACCAGTTTTCTCTAACTCTGCACGTTCTTCGTCGCTCACAGTCAAGTCTGGACGAGACACAGTCATCTTAGGACGTTTGGCAAAACTTTCGAATGCGAGTTTAGCTTTTTTATGTTTAATCGCCGCTTGCGTCATAATTTCTTCTTCAGGCAATTCTATTTCTTCCGCTTCGAAATCTTCGTCACCTGCAGCTTCAGCCGCTGCCTCAGCTGCTTCTATCTCTTCGTCACGTTTCTCCTCTGCCGCCTCAAGCGCTTGCGTTGCCGTCTCCAACTCCTGAGTTGCCGATTCAAGCTCTGCCTCAAGTTGTTGACGTCGAGCATTCACATCAAAGGTAAAATCCCCTCCATGCAACGATCGGACATATCGAACCAAACTCCAGATTTCCATCTCCGACAATGTGTATTTGAAGGTTGGCATCGTGGCCACGCCAAAGTAGTCCACATCATCGACCACTTTAGGGTCAGCGGTATCTTTCATCTCACGAGAAATGGCATTAAAAATATCTTCATCTGCAATCGAGTCAGCCATTGATGAATCAGAGAGATCTTTTGGTGGAGGAAATTCCATATTAGAAAGACTATCCCAATTAAAGCCTTCTCCTTGCTTTCCGGACTCTCCGTGACAATGCATACAGTAATGACGATATATCTTTCTCCCCTTGGCCGTTTCTTCATCTTCAAACATGGCACACCCATTGACCATGAACAAGAGACCGAAGCTGACCACTAACGGCCATACCCACTGACGCCAAGACTGCTGCGAGAGATTCATACGGCCTGTCCTTTTCGAAGTTTTCTAACCAGGAAAAATTCAAATGCTGCGGCTATCATGAGACCCAAGACCACATACCCAAAAATGGAATTATCTGGCGCTGGCTCAGCACGGATAGACCACCAAGACGAGACAGCTTTTTGACTCCCTTTTTCCTTCACAGCGCCATCGACAAGCTTTCCGTCCCAAAAGGCAAATGCGACACTGGTCCACGTCCCTGGGTTGATTTGAATATCCTCCTCATCGCTCGTTAGAAGTGGTCGTGAAAACACGACCGTCCATTTACCGTCTACCCAAACTCCCTTAGCGGAAACATCTTGTTGGGTTTGAGGCTTGAGCGTTTTAAATCCTTTGGCACTCATATCCGTCGCTTTTCCGGTTTCGTTCTTCCAATACCAAATATTGACTGGCCCGCCTTCGACCAAAAGCATTTCTTGTCCATGGGCAAAATGGGCTTTTTGATCACCAACCATAAACTCCAGAGCCGCCGCATCAGCGGGATCTTGGGTCGGATCTTGGTATTCCACTCGAATCGCAATGGTCTGTCCATCATGGAGTCCACGAACTTTAACGGATTTGACTGTGGCTTCTTGCAAACGATCCGGCCAATGTACCTGTGGGGCTAAATTAAATTCTGACTCTGGCACGGAATCCCAGGCAGAAGACTCAGGATCGTCGATCGGCACGGCATCTTCAGACAAATACACACGAACCGATACACTAGCAGGCGAATTATCCGGAGGAGGATCACTTGCATACACCGGACTAAACCACGTCACAAACAGAACACCAATGAGGGCGAGGGGAAATCTTGGATTTAAACTCGTCAGCCAGCGTTTCATATTCTCATACCTATATGCCATCAGATCACCTAACCCAATTAAACCTTTTATTCCTCTTCTTCCCATGTTCTCGGAGATTGCCCGGCACCGTCATATTCCCCAATGATCACCTTCCAAATTTTCTCGTCGGTTAACTCATGCTCCCATCGTGGCATCGCAGACTTCCACGGCATGCCTTCAATCGGGAGCCCAACGCCCCCCTTTTTAATTCTCCAGAATAAATATGATTCCTGAAGTTGCGCTATGGTTCCTGGGTCTGCAAAATTTGCTGGAGGTGGATTAAATCCTGGGGCTGCCGACCCTTTTCCATCAAAATTTGGACCATGGCAAGGGGAACAGTTGGCCGCGTAAATACCTTTTCCTTCCTGAATATTTTGTTCATTCACAGGATAGGGATTGGCTAAACCGACAAATTCACCTGGGGGTGCAGGATGAATAGTTCTATTTTCAGCCGGAGGTAAATCACTTGGAGCCAGCTTTGTATATGTCTGCCACCCAACAAGAAGCGGGAAAACAATCAAGAGAGCCAGCCTTGCCATCTTAGCTGGTCCATCAATTTCTCCAGATAAGAAGCGATAAATTGGTCCCATAAATGCTTCCAGTCCACCAGCACTCATCGTTTGATAAATCATAATGCCACTGAGCGTAATGGCCAGATACAAGTAGATAAGACTTGCCGGCAATGGAGCGGTAACGAGAGGAAGAAGAAACGCCAGAAATATATAGACTCCTACGAGAAGAATCACTGTAGAAACAAGAGGGCTTTTCATATCGCTTACTCCTAATTAAGGATGATTCGGAGCCCTAGTCAATTGCTTGCGCGACGACGACGGAAGCATTACCACTTGGCGTCGTACCATGAATCGCAATTTTCTCTTCTACCTGATCGGAATCAGGGCTCAACACATCTTCGACTTTGATACTAACCGGTTCTCCACTCATCTTTTGTAAAAAGGCAATGACGGAGTAGATCTCCGGCTGACTGAGCGCAATGGGATTCTTGTTAATGTACGGCATCTGAGCTGGATACTGTTCTGGTAATTGATCGTGCCTAAAGTCTAAATAAATGTATGCCTGCGGATCCGTTAAACTCTCATAAATAAATTCCGGCGCGAGCTTCGCACCTATGCCGGCAAGGTCCGGACATCGGGCTGATTCACTCGGACCGATTGAATGACAAAGAGCACATTGCCCTTTACTAAAAAATATTTTTTGCCCCAGGGAAGCGAGATCATCAGGAGACTTCACACTGGCAATGTCGAATGACTCAATTGCAGGTGGAAGAGACGCCATCTGCGGAACACTGAGAGCCACAAGACTAAACGAGCCGAGGACAATAATGACAAACCCTATGACTCGAAGAAATTTAGATTTAATGAAAAGGAGGATACTGATACCCAGCCCTACAACAATCAATCCAATTAATTGTAGTAATGCAACTTCACTCATGATGCCTCACTTTTCATTGTTATTTTCATGTCAATTCAAAATCATGCCCATCAGGATGAAAGTTCATTTGGTCTCGGAGAACCTCCAGCCATTGCCGGTGAGGTGCTTCCCAGAGGTGGAACTTGGACTTCTTGTCCGCCAGGAGGTTGACTCTTCGCTTTATCACCTAACGTGGCCACCCAAAAGATAAATGCGGCCAACAAGCAAAAGACAAAGGTGTTCAGCGACATAAAGGCTGCAGCATATCCTAAAGCCGGTGAATACGCATACTCAGATGTATCACGCATGACTCCATATATATGCCAATGAACACGGGAAGACGATCTTGCATAACCCATTAGGGACATAAGCAAAATAACCATCACTGCATTTAAGACCAAGCTGTACCCTGCACGAACTGGCATTTTCCCCCAAACCATCTCCGTGGTCGTCTTTGCACTCTTCATCAATAGAGCCGTGAGCGGTGTAAAAGTGACCATGATGAAAATGACAATCAGCACTTGGGCCACTGAGAAATAGTTAATGCGGACAATTGCGGGGACAAAATATCCCCACACTCCCAGCACAATGACTGCTGTTCCGGCAATAACTAATAGTACCCCCATCAAGGCTTTTGCGGCTTTTGCCCACCCTGCAGTCTCGACCTTTCCCGCGCGCCAATACATAATGAAACTCATAAACGTGACGAGAATCATCAGATTCGACACCGTCATTTTGGCAGACATGACGCCAAACACTCCAAGAAGCGGATGGTGAGTCCCTCCCATTTTTTGAGCTTCTGCTAAGCTGGCAACAAGTGAATGCGGGGTCATCCAAACTGCGAGACAGGCCAACAGAACCACCAACATGGCCATGATTGGTTTCTTATATTGACCTTCAGACCCAGGTATTCGATGAGCGATACCTAGCCAAAAATAATAATTTGCTCCAAGAAACAACACGCCAATGAGCATCGCCTGTAGAATAAAGAGCCAGGCTAAGAAACCTCCCATCAGCGTAATCCCCATTTGCTGATTGTACTGATAGATTTCTCTCATCAACCAATAGCCAGCAAAGGGAAGCGGCAACATTCCAAACACCCCGATGAAATTACCAACATACCCCATCCAGTCATAATGCTCTTTTTCTTCTTTCGTAACAGCAAGAAGATACCGAACGCCTGCATAGGCACCACAGATAAACCCACCAAGCACCACATTCGCAATCAATCGATGAATATTCACCGGCCACCATGTGGGATTTTGCATGGCTGCCCATGCCCGTTCAATGGCCGTCCCATCGGAAACGACAACGGGACTTGCCTGAAATGTGGCCCACGCATTTGGAACGATCATAATGCCAAGAGCAAATAGGTTAAGCAGGAGTCCAAGGAAGATATGAAAGGCTTTTTTCCTGCCCTGCATCGCATCCCACCCATACCAGTACATATACAATGTCGCGGTTTCAAGAATGAAGAGGATGCAGTAGGCGATAAACGATGGGAAAAATATATCCGTGAGGTAGGCCATCAGCTTGGGATACAGCCCAATCAGAAGAAAGAGAAGAATGCCACCAAACAAAGCCGTCGTCGCGTATGCTGATGTCAGAAGCTTCGTAAATTCCTTCGCCAGCTTGTCATAGCGTGGCTCATTGGTCTTCCATCCAACGATTTCACATACCCAAGCAAAGATTGGAACACCTAACACAAAGCCGGCGAGGAGAAGATGTTGCTGGGCAACAATCCAGATAATATTTCGACTTCCAATACCTGGGATGTCACGATACTCAACTGACATCGCTTGGGTTGCAGCGTCTTGAGCCCAAGCCAGAATCGGGAACAGCAGAAGAACGAACAAACCACCCCACTTAAGAAGGGAGACCCCCGAAATCGGAAAGTGTGAATTCCTGAGGATCTGTAGAGGTCTTCCGTACATGATTACGTTCTCCTCACCCACTCGTTATAAAGAACCATGATATAACGGTAGTGTTAATACCCCGTTATTTAGGGGGAGATTTTATTTTTCCCTCTGCCGCTTTGTCAGGCTTCTTTTCTTTGTTAACTTGCGTATCACCGCTCGCGTCTTTTTCTTTCTCTAACTCCACAATGGTCAACTCTGCTTTCTTTAGCACTTTTTCTGTGTTCTTTAATACCTCTAACGGTTTCACCGGCGGCTCTATCTTTACCACATTTGAGTACTCATATTCATCATGTGGATGAGGGGTTGTTTCCGGCAACAGTACCCAGAAAAGAAATACCAGAACCACACCGGCAAATGTGAATGCTGTCAGCAGAAGACCTTGGTCGGCAGGAATGCGAATTTTATCCCAAAAATACACAATTTGCTCAAAGTTACCATCTTTAGATTTTGAAGACTTTACTTCTCCCTGAGCCAGCGCTCCAAGCCCATAAAACCAGCCTATAATGAGCAGCACCAACACCGCACTGGCAACACTTCCCCACATGACTAATTCGATCGTAATTTGCTCAGCAACCGGAATGACCCATACATTTTCTTTAATCGTTTCGATAATGCTGGTGGTCACGGCTTTTGATGCTGATGTTACAAACCCGACGATAAAATACAGCAGTGGAAGATAAATCACACTGAACAGTGCCCACTTCCACCATAACCTTTTCCCTAATCCAGATTGTGGATCAATATTTAATCGTTCCAGTAATACCGTTCGCCCACAAAGGCCCAAGGCCCATATGTCGATTGGGATTGAGAGAACGAGCAAAAATTCAAGACCAAGACCTTTCCATGGACGAAGGCCACCTGCAAGCAACAGGAGACAAATGACCATCTTGATGGGAAAGCCAGTCCAGAAGGTAGGCCAAAAAACAAGTAGACCGAGCTTTGTATTAGACATGGATATTTACAACGCGTCGTATTTTAAAATTTACTGTTCCCAAAACCACACATCTTATTTATTATTTACGGCCTAGAAATTTCAGCCTTTATGATTAGTCGAGAAACTGTCGATTGATAATAGCTGAAACGGTAAAGATCAGTATTCCAAGCATAATGACAATCCAGCCAACAAGTGCAACCGGTCGCTTGAAAATGTCTCGCTGTGGATTGGTATCGATAAACGGCAATGCGGCGAGGAAAGCCATAAATGCCCCAGGTATCGCAATAGCTCCGAGAAATTGCCCAAACTCTCCACCAAACATCTTTAAACGTAAAAGTTGAAACAGAAAGAGGAAATACCATTCAGGCTCTGGATGATAGTCGCCTGGATCAGGAGTCGCTTGCTCCAGCAACGTCACTGGCTCAATAAACGCCAAGCTACAGACAATAAGAAAAACCGTGGCCATTGCCACAATGTCTTTCCATATTTGCCGAGGGAAAAAGTAATCGGTCTTGGCTTTGAGCTCTTCCGGTGTGCCTCTGAATGGACCTGCAGGACCTGCCTTTCGAAATAAAAAGATATGCAGTCCAGCTAGCCCCATTAACCCTGCAGGCAAGACCATAACATGGATGACAAAGAATCGACTTAAGGTCATTTGTCCAGGAGTCGGACCACCCTTTAAAAATCGAGCCATAAAATCACCGACAATCGGCGTTTTATCCATGATCTCTACACCGACCACTGTTGCCCAGTAGGCTCGCTGATCCCATGGAAGGAGGTAGCCTGTAAACCCAAAGGCCATCACAATGCCAAATAGGGCCAAACCAACAAGCCAGATAAGTTCTCGCGGTTTTTTATACGCTCCCCATAAAAAAACCTGAGACATGTGCGCAAATACCATCACAACCATCGCTGAGGATCCCCAGAAATGGTAACTCAGCAAGAACCATCCATACTCAACTTCATGAATGATGTACTGCGTACTATCATACGCGTGATCTGTACTTGGGACATAATAAAACATCAACAAAATGCCCGTGACCACTTGAAGGATAAAGATAAAGAGAAGACAGGATCCAAAGGCATAGGCCCATCGTGACCCTCCAGGGACAGGCTCATTGAGCATTTTGGCCTGTATGGTCTTTAGGCCAACACGCTCGTCGACAAAGTCCACTACCTTTTCTAACGCATTCGGTTCGTTCGCAGTACGTTGCTGATTATTCATGATATTGTCGTGAGGGAATTACAAGAGTCTGATTTGATTTTTGACGCCAGCCTTATACTCAACGTCGATAACTTTAATTTCTCCACCAGCGTTGATATCGAGAGGTAGCACGTCTAACGCTCTCGGCGCGGGCCCATCAATAACTTTTCCCGCTTCATCATAGATGCTGAGATGACAGGGACAAAGAAATACTCCATCAGGAAAGTTTTTTGTCCTTCTCCATTTATATCCACATCCTAAATGCGGACACTTCCCCGAGAATCCAATGAATGGGGAATTGGCCTTATTCACCCAAATTACATCACCTTTATTATCGTAAAACTTTCTATCTTCACCTTCATATACAGCCTTTTTTACTTCTGGCGTCGCCTTCACAACCCAAATATTCTTTTCGATCTGCTGCTCAGGCATAAAGGCTTCTTTAAACCCTCGAGTAAACTTAAATTGATACCCAATATTTTCTTTTGCAATTTTCTTAGAATTACCAACATCAAACCATGCGTTATCGAAGGGTTTGTACATGGGTTTCATCAGGTACTTTAAGACAGGGAATGCAAGAGGCAGGGCAATCAATGCGCCAATCGCATGGGTCATATTGGTAAAAAACGTACGACGAGGCACATCGCGCTCTAAACATGGGAGCGGGACAAGCACCTCACCAGGCTCCACATGGATATTATCTTCAAGGTGTGCAATTTCGACTTCGTGAGGCGTCACATACTGATCTCGATCCAAAACGGAATACTGGCTAAACTCGGAAGATGAACAACGAAGAACAACTTCCTCCTCACTCACAATTTCTTGAACATCTCCTATTGGGACACAACGCTCCAATCGCATTGCCCCAGACTCTTGAACGACCACATGGCTCACCTCGTGCGAGATGGGATCCATAATTACCTTTGAGATCTTACCGACCTCACCATCACTACACCGAGCTTTTGCAGTTAACTTAGGTTGCATAACACTAAATGCCTACAATCATGGGTTAATTCATTTTAATGGGTTTGGGGGTTACCACCGATGCATCTTTCAGAGATACAAGGAACGCCACAAGTGCATCGATTTCTTCATCAAACATCAAATCTTTATATTTATCAGGCATTTTGCCTTTCTTATACTGTTTATCGAAGCCTTCGGCCATCCAGCTCTTAGGATCCAGAATTTTTTCTCTTAGCTGTTCAGCCGTCATGAGGTTTCCAATGTTGTCCATAACAGGGCCACGCTTTTTCCCGCCTTCTCCAAATAACTTGTGACAGTTGTAGCATTCTTGCAATTCCCATTGCTCTTTTCCTAGAGCAACAATGTCACCTCCAGCAGCAGAGGTCGTAGGCGCAGCCTCCACAACCACATCAATCTTTCCAGCTCCCAACGTATTTAACTTTTTATCAATCGCTATTGCTCGCTCATCAAGGGCTTTTGCACGCGCAATCAACTCTTCGGCCTTTCCCTGTTGAGTTCTTGCTTTTCTAAGTTTGAGAACTTTATCAATTTTTCCTTTTTCAACTTCAGGATCATATTGTGGGAGTCCACTAGCCCCTCCCGTAAATATGACAGACAGAACAATATAAAACACGACCAACCCGATCGCAGCCTTAGGACCCTCAAGTCGATTCATTGAAGGCGCATCAAGTAAGATGAAGACAAGAGCACCCAACATGGCATATGAAAAGAACATCACCTGGAACACAAACGGGAAACCAGTCAGCTTGGCGACGACAACGAGAATGACGCCAATAATGACGCCAACAATCCCCTTTTTCATAATGCTACCCATTAGACTTTGCTGAGCCATTCGCTTCTCCCTTATTTCCCTACGATTACTTCGCCCCTTCAGGAAGAGGGACACCTTGTGCTTCTGGAGCCTTATCTTTTGTAATCCGTAGCGTCACCATGATGGCAAAACTCACGACCGTAAAGAATACCACCGTACAACCGGTGATCCACCAAGCTGAATAAGCCAGAGTGGGAGTAAACGCTTCAGCCGTAAAATCAGGCACCAAGTTATACACGTGGTAATATTTGCGAGTTAAAGACCGAACCGTTCCCATTAACCCCATTGTCCAGATTGCGCTGAACGCCAGAAAAATAAGAACGAATTGAGAAGCAAAATCTATTTTTCCCCATGAAATACTTCCCACACGAATCCCACGATTATAGAGAATATAGTTGACAATCGTCAGATATACCAGGGTAAACGCTGCCGCATTCTTGGCTGGCATCAATGCGAGCTCCTGAGCCCATTCAGGCAATTCAAGGGCGTGGGTGGCCTCTCCTTGTGTTGCGACAAACCCATGCGGTGTCATCCAAATGGCATCAGCCACAACTATCATCAAAAACCCAACCTTGATCATAGTAAACGCTGATACCGTAAACTTTAAGCCAGGCAATTTACTGAGCACTGCCGGCAAGACCACAAGAGCCGCTAAAAATATCAAAGACTGCCATTCAGGTGGTGGAAACATTTTCCAGGCCACCCCCATCACCGCAGGCATCACAATGACGGCAATCATGACTAGCCCAGAAATCCGTACCTGTTCAACTCCTTGTATCCGCTTCATGCTGAGCCAGATGTAATAATTACTGGCAAGGAAAATCAGACCTATCATCGCGCCCTGCATTTCAAAGAACATCGATAACTGATCAGCCATCATGTACGGACAGATTGACGCATCATAGTCACAAAGCTCATAGGCCAACAAATAACCCATGAAAGGAAGAAGCAAGAGCGCACCGACTCCAATAAGGTTACCGACGAAGCCCATCCAGTCATAGTATGCGCGTTCTTCATCGGTCCGTGAACGCATGTACATATATGCAGCAATAAGACCCGCGATAAACCCACCAAATGTGACATTTCCGACAAGCCGGTGAAGGTTTAGTGGCATCCAGCTATAATTCGCTACCTTATCCCATAAGCCGGCAGTCTGTATGAACTCGACCAGCGACATGCCTTCTGCTGCTTTAGCCGGCGTGTTCATAAAGGCCGTCGGCCCGTCTATCACAAAGAGCGTAATCGTTCCGACCAGATTCAGAAGTACTCCCAAGGCAATGTGCCTTGCCTTTTTACTTCCCTTCATCGAATCCCAAGAATAAAAATAGGTGTACAGAATGATGGTTTCTGCAATAAACAGAAGGGGATAAATGACCGCGAAGACCAAGAAAAAGTGCTTAATCAACCATGTCGTGAAGTCAGGATACGTTCCCAACAATACAAATATAAAGAGGCCCCCAGTTAATGCTGTCATGCTATAGAGGATGACGGTCACCTTTGTGACCTCTTTTGCCAACCGATCATACTTGGGATCGTTATTCTTGTAGCCCAACCATTCCGACACGACCGCAAAAATTGGTGCACCAAGAATGAACGCGGCAAATAAGATGTGCAACTGAGCCACTACCCACACAGCTGTACGATTTCCAGCGTAGGGGAAATCGACAGTTGGTGCATCGGGAGCCTGCCCATACGCGGCAGCTGCCCCAAGCACCAACAAGCCTGGCAAGAACAGTAAACTTCGGCTTAATGTCTTCAAGGGTCGTGGCCCTCCTTCTTTAGCTTTCATATCCGCCGTGAACAACTCGTAACCTTACTTGTACAATTCTAACCCTTAAGCCCTTACTCCCGGCATGTTCTCCAGCTCATTCTGCTGGAGCTTCTTCCGTTGGAGCTTCTGCTGCTGGAGCTTCTTCAGTTGCAGCTCCTGCCGCTCCGGCCGTACCCAAGGGAACCCACTGCTTCTTTGCGACATCATATTCTTGCCCTTCAAGACCAAACGTCGCTTCAAAGGCAATAACTTTCCATATTTCATCTTCTGAAAGCTTGCTCTTCCATGCTTTCATTTTCGTCCCTTTTACACCTTCTGAAACCCTCCAGAACCACTGCGAATCTGAATACAGTTTCATATGTTCAGTCTGCCTAAAGTCCCGCGCCCCAGCCTTGACTGGCTTTCCATTCTTACCATGACAACTTGCACAATTCACGTCGATATTTTGCTGTCCGGTATAGATCGCCTGCCCTTCGGCAATAATATCTGGATTTCCCCAGTGATCTGGAGGCATATGTTTATCCGCATACTCGGGAGGAGCTGGCGGCGGAGGCTTCGGAGGTCCCTCGGCTCCACCGCATGCCGTGAGGGTTAATCCAGCAACGGAGAGACCGACCAAAAATACGTTTCTCAAACTATGACTCTGCTTCATATAACCCCCTAGTTGAACGTTGTGATGTACAAAATTACTCAAGAATTCGCACCAAAGCTATACTGTCCCCATCGACCTATATCCTATATCGCAAAAAAGCGCTTCCCCCCCTGCTATACAGCCAGAAACAAAAGCGCTACTCAAATCAAGTCTCTCATCAACTCGACAAATGTACCTTTTATTACACCTGAACATACAAGTCATCAGCGTCTTTTGTGAGCGGTGTCAGAACAGCTTTTCAGAAACCAAGACGTCCACTCTTTTCAAACTTATTAACGGCCTTCCCTGTGCCATGGATCTTTGTGCCGTAAGTGGAGGGGGAGACGCGATTCTTGTTCCCTATGTCTTTCGTCCAGAAAAAAATCATGAGATCAAATCAAACCAGGAACTTAGGACATCCATCAATCAGAACAAACTGCAAAATTCACCACTTACTTCATTTGCAATATCGCAATTTTGGCCTACACTGATAACTGTATTGATAGCTTATATACAATAGACGTATTCAGTAAGAAAAATAATTAAGTCATCAGTAAACATCTATGCTTTTTCTCCTAGCACTTGAACTCCCTTTTCAACAGACCCAATGGCATTCCTGCCAGTCGCTTAGCACCACTGCACTACACTAGGAGGATCATACCTAACTGATTTTACCCTTGAGTCTCATCTAGCCAAAAAGGTCCGTGGTTTCTAGCATAGACGAGAGGTAATCGTCAATGATGACAGGACAATGTTTCCTCAACAAAATGCAATTTCATCATTAATTGATGGAATACTATTTTGCCTTCATGTTGGTCAAGACGAAAAGCTGGAGAGCTTAGACATTGATAAAGAGAGGGATTCATACACTCGACAATATTTATCGTGACTGAAACCGAAGGAAAGAAGACTTGCAAGGTGAAAAAAAAAGGGGGGGGACTGAGGAAGGCCTAGCGAAGCGAACTACAATTTCTTCTTGGTTATTTTTTCCATCTTGTGAACCCAATCATCCCACGATTTTCCAAATGCGGTATCTTCCCCTGAAAAGGAAATGGCATCAAGTTCTTCATATCGAAGACTCTGCATACTGGATTGCGCTTTAGGAAATATCTTCACAGTAGGAGGCGAGGACTGTAGATCTCTGTCATACAGATAGCCCTCAATCGATTCACCTGATCGCAATTCAATTGTCACATCTCCCCGATAATCAAAGGCCAAATCAATCACACGTCTCCGCTCTTCCGGATCAGTCAATTGAAATTTTTGCCCTTCGAGGCTTTTACCTGAGGAGGCTGAAGTTTGCTGATTATCCATAACTAGCTGCAAAGAAAAGACAACCCCACGCGCTGGGAACGTCTTATGTTATATTTGGAAATAACGTGGCCCTGACCGTCCCCAAAAATCCAGACCAGGAGCTAAAGGTGTCTTCCACAGCTGAAGCCTCGTACCCACAATGCACCATGCAATCCTGGCATTTTTCATTTCGACCCGTTCCATAGCGTTCCCACGAGGTCTCTTCCATTAACTCCCGGAACGATGACGCATAGCCGTCCTGAATCAAATAGCAAGGTTTTTGCCAACCGAAAATATTATACGTGGGATTGCCCCAGGGCGTGCATTCATACTCTCGCTTCCCCATCAAAAACTCTAAAAAAAGGGGAGACTGATTAAACTGCCAAGCTCGCTTTCGCTCACCGAGCAATTGCGAAAAAAGCGCATGCGTTCGTTCACGCTTGAGAAAACTATTTTGGTCGGGAGCCTTATCGTAGCTATAGCCTGGTGAGATCATCATGCCTTCAACACCTAGCCCCATCATTTCGTCGAAAAATTGACGAACACGAGAAGGATTCGCATCGTTAAATAATGTCGTATTCGTGGTCACTCGAAAGCCACGTTGAAGCGCTGCACGAATGGCCTTGACCGCAACATCGTACACCCCCTCTCGACACACTGCATGATCATGCTCATCCTTAAGACCATCCATATGAATGCTAAAGGTTAAATACTTTGATGGAGAATAATCCGACAGCTTACGCTCAAGAAGAATGGCATTCGTACACAAGTACACATATTTTTTCCGCTCGACCAATCCTCGAACAATTTGGGGCATTTCTGGGTGAATTAATGGTTCTCCACCGGGAATACTAATGATAGGAGCATCACAGTCATCAGCAGCGGCCCAACATTGCTCTGGTGTTAACCGTCGATCAAGAACATGGTCCGGGTATTGAATTTTCCCGCATCCGGCACACTCAAGATTGCAGCGAAAGAGAGGCTCCAGCATAAGCACGAGCGGATATCGCTCTGTTCTCTTCACCTTTTGCGTGATGACATATTTGGCCACGGTAAACATCTGAGAGACTGGTACAGCCATCATGCTCTCCTTATACGATATAACGAATACGTTGGGTCATGATCATATTATATAAGACTTTTTTAAGTTGGAAAGGTTACAGAAAAAAATTGGAGGCGCCGAGCGGGTTCGAACCGCTGAATCGCAGTTTTGCAGACTGCTCCCTTAGCCACTTGGGTACGGCGCCAGTGGCGTATTATAGAGACTAGTAGTCAACGAAGACAAGAATACGGAATACTTCAAGGTGTAATTTTTTAAGAACGTGCAGGTAAGACAGGAATTTCTTTTCGCCCAAGCGTTTTTGCTGGATCGTCTGAACCTATAGAAAGAGATGGAGAAGACTGGAAAGCTGAAAGAGCATTGGAAGGGGACGCACCTGTTTCACCATGACTAGCCAACTCCGCTTCTTTTTCCTGAGCCATCACCTCAACTTCTTGAATCAATACTTCGATCAACTCTTCTGACGGGACCTTGCGGACAAGCTTGCCTTTTTTAAACAAAATACCGGACCCTTGTCCTCCGGCAATCCCGATATCGGCTTCTTTCCCCTCTCCGATGCCATTCACCACACACCCAAGCACCGAGACAGTCAGGGGGGTTGTGACATGACCAAGTCGTTTCTCCAGTTCATTGGCCATACGGACAACATCTATTTCAACACGACCACAGGTAGGACAGGCAATGACATTCACTCCTCGATGTCGAAGCTCTAAAGATTTTAATATTTCAAAACCGACCTTCACCTCTTCTACCGGATCAGCTGCAAGCGAAACACGCAAGGTGTCGCCAATTCCTTGCGACAGGAGCCATCCTAACCCCATAGCCGACTTGATGGCACCAGTCATCGCGGTTCCCGCTTCGGTGATGCCAATATGCAAGGGGTAATTGGATTGCTGCGCAAACAACCAGTAAGCATCAATCGCCATATGAACATCTGAAGCCTTCAGCGACACTTTCATGTTGGTAAAACCAACATCTTCTAATGCATGAACAGCATTTAAGGCAGATTCTGCCAGGGCTTCGGCCGTGGGATAGCCATACTTCTCAAGAATGGGCTTCTCAAGTGAGCCACCATTCACACCAATTCGAAGAGGAATGCCGTTATCATTGACAGCCTTGATGACCTCTTCTGTCTTCCACCACGGACCAATATTGCCAGGATTAATCCGAACACAATCGACAATCTCGGCCGCCTTCAGCGCAAGACGATGATCAAAATGTATATCGGCGATAAGAGGAACGGTCATATGGGGTTTAATTTTTGACAAAGCGGAGACGGCTTCCTGATCAGGCACGGCAACCCGTATCAACTCACACCCAGCTTGCTCCAGCTGGTGGATTTGCTCAAGCGTGGTCTTCACATTGCTAGGATGGGGAATGGTCATGGATTGAACAGAAACTGGCGCATCACCGCCAATTTTGACATTCCCAACCTGTATTTGCTTGGTTTTCCTTCGAGTGATATACACGAAATTCCCGACTAGCTCATCACAGTGTGGAGAGGAACTCGTGCGAGCAGGGCTTTGGCTTGGTCGTAGATTCCATTCGCCGTTAATCCATACTTTTCCCGCAACAAGTCTT
>BQIU01000083.1 GCA_021603905.1 Nitrospirales bacterium | reverse complement strand
GAGATTTGGCGAAGCGTCACCTTGTTCCAATTTATCGGGTGATAGGTCGGTGGCAGATTGAAAATCATGGACCAATCCGAGCACATGACGATGCAATGGAAGAAAGCGAATGACGACAGTGGTCAGTCGGTTATCCACCGTTAGTGAATAAGTCCCAATGACTGGCTGTTGGCTTCGCTCGGCATCCATAACGGCGGCGTAAACCTTTTCACCTAATTCACCAGGTAAGACCTTTTGTATCGAGGAGCCGAGAAATTTCGAGGCACCTTTAAAGTGTGGGACATTCGGATCAGGATAACAATAGTCGGTATAGACGCCGGGATTATTCCACAAGAATATTTTGGTCGGGACGGCGGTTCCCCATTGGGTTTCGTCGAAAATCTCTGCCCATGAACATGGGAAGTGGCGATGAGTCTGTGTTGAATTTTCAGAATTTGGCATAGTTTGTCCTGCGTTTTTGCATGATATAGATGTACGTGTATGGCCGACACGATTGCAATTCCTCAAGAGAGGGGGGGCAGGTGAACTAATGAATGACTATTTATGGGCCTATTGGTAACCATCGGAGCTGTGCGGACGTTCTTTTGTCAGTGGAGTGCTGAGTGTGACAGCCTTGTCGAGTAGAGGGATGTGAGGAAGAGCTATCGGGAAACTCTCTCGAGGTCGCGGGTTTCACAAACGATGTTCAGTGGATCATATCGAACGCCAGTGCGGTCAAGGCTGTCGCGATCTAAGCCTTTCGGGTAGCGGCGAAGAAGCTTTGCCAGATCTTTCACGTGTGCTTGCGTATGGATGCGGACGTCAATCGCTGGAATACCTAAAGACATGATCATCTGAATGGCTTCTTGTTGAGCTCGTGGTCCGCGATCAGCCTTGCGATCGTTGTCGAGCGCAACATAGACGGCTGATGGTTGTATTTGAGAAAGAAAAGACGGAAGCTGTGGCAGCATGGGTAGTCCATTCAGTGCAAGCAGACTAAATTTCGGACCAAAGAGTGCGTCGCCGGCAAGACAATCGAAGATGCTTTCGGTCAAGAGAACTGGTTGATGTGGTCGTGGGAGCATCCACAGGGTTTTTTGCGGGGAGCGGGTGCGACGCTGAAGGTGACGAGGGATCGAACTAAGGGCTCGACATTCCAGCCCTTGCAGGGTGCTCAGATCCGCGGTGGGAAAGGGAAGAGCCAAGTAAGGTCGGCGGAAGTGCGGTCTCTGCGGATCGGGTTGCAAGAGAAGCCACACAGCGCCAAGTTGTTCATACCATGGCAGATGGTGGTGCGCGAACAACAGTTGGAGAGCACGAGTCCGTTCTGGAGTCATCGCATCGCGAGCTCGCGTGTACCGCCGACGGATGTTGGCGATTTGCTCCTTGATGCTTTTTTTCTCAATCTTTGAGGACTGCTGAATCGTCGGGTGTTGGGGTATAGGTTCTTTGAATATTTCTTGAATAGCTTGGCGGAATGGCATCTGTCGATGTCGTCTGACAAAGTCGATGATGTCACCTCGTTCCTTCGTCCCAAAGTCATGCCAAAACCAACCTTTCTCCAACTGGGAGACAGAAAAGGACGGATCGGTATCATCTCGCAAGGGTGAATGAAACAGTGCACGAGTTGATGTTCGTGAGACTGGTTGAAATCCGTGTTGGACAAGATAATCAACGAGATTAATTTGTCGGGCTTGCGTGATTTCATGGTCTGTGATTCGTGGATTCATGATGTTTCGTCGCTGAGATACGTTGATTGTCGTCATGTGAGATATCTGTCATTGGCTGACTATCTCTTTACCGTTCGATAATGGGTGAGTCGTTAGCTCGCCAAGGCAGAATGAGGAGAGAGCGGTTGTTGGGTAGTGTCTTCTCCATCTTCTTCGAAGGTAATGAGTCTAGAGGGAGGGTTGATTAAGAGCTGATCCAATTGGGTTTTGATGTCATCGAGGCCCTTTCGAATTGAGACAGAGAGTGTCTCGTTCTGTTTAAGCGTGGTGGCAGTGACCCCGTTTAGGAGTTCTTTGGATTGTTTCACGAGTTCGTGGAGTTCATCATCTCGTCCGAGGTTTCGTGCGTCAAAGCGATTGAGAAAATCCATGAGGTTGGTGACCGTTGAGGTGCGAAACGTTTTGCGTTGACCTAAGGGATCTGGTGTCAATCGAGTAACCAGGTGGGTGACTAAATCTCTCATTGCGGCTCGTAACGTATTCTGAATTTCTTGGATCATTTCATTGACTTTACTGGCGGCTTGGGCTTTTTCACGTGCAAAGACTTGGGCATTGATGGTTTCGAGCACGGACGGGAGATCAAAGCTGAGGTACTGGCAGCTCACAGAGAACTCCTTTTCTACGTTTTCCACTGGTGGGTAGTCGTCGGTTTGGAAATACGTTCCGAGGCGCAACAGGGCTTCTTGTGTGCGGAGGGGGTAGACATCACAAAAGGTTTTAACAAGATTTTCGCGCTGGCTCTGGTAGTTCGTGAGAAGATCATCCAATTCGGGCACCAACTTCGCAGGGACCAACGCCATCCCTTTGCACAGCGAAGAGGGCAGCGCAATTTGAAAGATGCGCCGACGAGTTTGATTATCGAGTCGGGTAATGGCTTGATACTCTGGACAATCTAAAATGCGTTTGGTCACGCCGATCAGGCTAGCATCTGCTGTGATGGGAAAGGAGGCGGTTTCGATTTTTCGGCGAATGCCAAATTTGTGGACGGAGAATAACAGTAAGACGGCGTTGTTGAGGAGATCGGAAAACGGAGAGCGAGTCATGGTTGCAGATGGTGAAGTATCAGTCATAATAGACTCCTTGGGTTGACGAGCACTCAAATGAGGAGTGCTGAGGGTAGGCGAGTGACCTGGTTAGTCAGCTAAGGTGATGGTGCGAGATCGTGTCTCGTTAGTGCTGACCGCACGTTCATCGAATCGATAAGGACCTGAATGGTTGGCGCAGAGAAACCGGCCGCTGGCTTGATGGCGAAGTTGTTTGATCTGTTCCGCGGTGCTTTGTGCAATCGGGACGATGTAATTTCCAGCTTCACTCACGGGACATTTGAGTCGCCACGCGAGGTCACAGCATTGTCGGATTTCCGAACCGGTCCAACCGTTATCATCAGGGATCTCAGACTCACCGAGTTGATACTGGGAGAGGTAAATCCGCCAGATGGATTGTCGTTCTTCGGCAGAAGGGAGGTCGAAGTACATAATGCCAAGCGTGAACCGTCTGCGCAATTCGGGTGATAGGGCTTGGAGTGAGTTGCAGGTAGCCAGAAACAGTGTTGCGTCGTCGGAGATAGCAGAGATGACTTTCAACGCTTGACGCAGATTGGATTCGCTCGATCCCACCAATGAATCTTTCATGCCGCCCAAATCGAGCACAATGGTAGGAATATTGGCTTCATTGCCGGCAGCCTTGGCTACGAGCGACTTACTCGTTCCTGGTGGACCCACAAACAACATCCCGGTGGCGTTGGTATTTTGCATATAGGTCAACAGCATCCCGTGATAGGCTTGGGCGATACCGCTGGTATCTTGTTCACGGCCCGCTGCTCCGGCCATGGCTTTCTCGATTTCATCTACAAAGACAATTGTTCGAGGTGGGGCGTTTCCGTTTAGGAGGCGTGAGATGAATAGCTTGATGGCCTTGACGCCTCCTATATCTGCGAAACGCTCAGGTCCATTCCAGACACTTAATCCAGGCGTCGCTTCGATGAGTTGACGTTTGCGGTCCCATAAGCGGGTTAAGTCCACACCTTTTTTGGTGAGACACATCGCTGTGACCTGTTCAGCAGAAAAAGAAGCGAGTCCACGTACGGCATCGACCGCTTGGTTCAGTGTGGTGGGATCTGGCTCTTCTAAGTTGGCTGCGGTGTACTGGTCATGGATGATCCCTTGTAGACTTTCTGGAGTGGGAAGTGGCTCGTCAATGACAATAATGTCTTGTTTCAGCTCTTCGGGGATCGTGAAGGACGGAGCCAGAAGAATCAGTATGCGTTGGTTCTGTTTGAATTGGTCTCGCAGATTCCAAATAGCTTGTGTGACACCTTCAAGATGAATGAATCGGTGTGCATTTTGGAAAAATACGATGCTTCCAGTTGGAAATTTTTGAGCGACTGATAAAGCATCTTGCGGTCGAATGGTCGCAAAGACATCATTGGCTTCTGTCGCCTGAGTGATCGCTTCTGTCCCTGCTTGGTTGTAGGCGACGATTCCGTTGACGACATCCCATTTCAGAACAGGAGGCGCTTGATCTGTTTGAATGGTCAGACTAGACAAGATGGTTCTGATGCAATGGGCTGGGTCGGATGTCGTTACAGCAATTAGAGGAACAGAGACGCGTCGTGCGGCGCGTATTTGTGTGAGCCACAATGGCAAGGATGATGAAGACATGAGGAGTCCCCTTTGCAAATGAACAAGGATGAGCTGTTTGGAAACGATTGGTGAAGAAGTGTGACTTGTTGGTGCGGATGGCTAACGGGTGGTTGAGACTTCGATCAGTGCCCGAAGCCGTTGGCCAGTTTGAATAAATCGCTGATGGTTTCGGCCACGATATGCTGTGTCGAAATCTTTAAACATGGCTTTAATGGTGGGAAGGCGGTGATCATCAGCCTCGATGTTCGTTGTGAGTGTTGCGACGAGTGACCACCGCCCGATCCATGGGTCATCAGTAGGGTTCCATGTAGGAGAAGGCATAAGACGTTCCACTGGTAGATGTTGTGGCAATTTTTTGTCGTGGTTCTTGAATGACGACGAACGCGCGACGGTTGATGGTGTGACATAATGTGTTGTCGTGATCACAGATCGGCTTGGCTTCACCATAGGAGAGTATTTCGATTCGTGATTGTTCAATTCCCATGTCGCTAAGATATTCTTTCACAGACGTCGCCCGTTTATGGCCGAGTGTCATATTGTAGGCATGTGTGCCACGGAGATCCGCATGCCCCTCGATGAGGAGTGAATTCTTCGGATCTTTTCTGAGCCAGTCCGATGCATCATTGAGGGTTTTTTGACCACGTTCAGTGAGGAAATACTGATCGTAGTCAAACAAGACAAGTGGCACGTATTTGCCCCCGGGCCACATGTGTGACGCAGCGGGGCCAGTCTTGACTATTGAATCTTCGACTGATTCCTGAGTCCCGTTCTGATTGGGATCGGTGGAAACAAAGTTGGAGAGCAGCTTCTCCCAAAAGTCTGGTTTCTCTCGATATGGTTCAGGCCTGGTGTCTATGTCTTGCGTAGGTACGAACGTCACGATTGATTCTTCTTCGATCTGTTCTTCGGTCACTGTCAGGGTGTTATCCGATATGGTCGGATCAGGTGAGGAAGAATCATCAATGTCTGCGGTGAACTCTTCTCCAGTGCTTTTGACCGAAAGACTTTGGCACCCAGTCATCGACGAAAGGAAACACACAAGCGAGAAAAGGAGTAGGAACCTCATGACGGACCTCCTTGGGAAATAACAATAGGACAATCGTACAGGTGACTATTGTGGTACTACGCTCCCAAGGAAGGTCACGGACAGAGGATGGTAAGAAGCACAACACGGGTGTGGGTACGTATTCTCTAATCCAGTGTGTGTTGCGTCTGATGAAATCTTTACTGGCTAGGCACAGCCTGTCGCAGAGCCACACGTAACACATTTTTGGCAGCTGCCGTTCCGAACCAGCGTAAAATTATTACATTCTGGGCACGGATCGCCTTCATAGCCTGATTGGCGGGCTTGAGTGAGGGCCTGAAGCTCCGGATGACCGTTTCCCGATCTCGCCTGGTCAGATTGAGGGGGGTCCTGCTGGTTGGTGATCGACGGTGGTGAGGAAGACCGTGATGAGGTGACAAAATCGCTGCGAAGATCGTCGGGCGGCACATGTGCGAGATCGTGCCGATCGAGATAGGTGATGGCCAGTTCACGGAAGATATAGTCAATCATGGAAGTGGACATTTTGATTCGCGGGTTTAATCTCACTGGGCCGTTAGGTTCAAAACGCGTATGCACAAAGGCATCGACAAATTCTTCTAAGGGAACACCGTGTTGGAGGCCCAGTGAAATGGCGATGGCAAAACAGTTCATGAGACTCCGGAACGCCGCGCCTTCTTTATGCATATCGACAAAAATTTCGCCGAGCGTCCCATCTTGGTATTCTCCAGTTCTCAAATAGACTTTATGGCCTCCGACCACAGCCTTTTGCGTGTATCCCTGACGGCGGGTGGGTAACGTTCGGCGGTTAGCGAGATACTGGGTGGTCACTTGAGCGGCGGCGTTGACGGTATCGTGGATCGGTGCTGATTCCTGAGGCATGGGGGTATCCGTGGTTGAGGTGGAAAGAGGTTGACTGAGTTTTGAGCCGTCGCGATACAGGGCCACCGCTTTGAGCATGGACTGCCAGCTTAAAAGATAGGCCTCTTTCACGGCCTCGACCGTTGATTCTGATGGCATATTGATGGTCTTGCTAATGGCGCCGCTGATGAAGGGTTGAGCTGCGGCCATCATCCGAATGTGCGCAGCCACAGAAATGTATCGTTGTCCGATACGTCCGCACCGGTTGGCACAATCGAAGACGGAAAGATGTTCGGGTTTGAGGTGAGGGGCACCCTCGACCGTCATGGTTCCACAACAGTATTGGGTGGCGGCGGTTATCTCTTCTTGTGAGAATCCTAAGGCCTGCAACATGTTGAAATGTGGGGCAGTCAATTGGCTTTCGGTGAAGTTGAGGCGTTCTTTGCAAAACTCTTCCCCAACGATCCATGGGTTAAAGGCAAACTGGAGATCGAAGGCGCCCTCGAGTGCGGCTTCCATGCGCTCAAGCGCGGGCTTGTCAAACCCCTTCGCTAGTAGCTGTTCATGATGAATGAACGGGGCTCCCCGTAAGGTGCCTGTTCCTGTGGCATACGTCACAATATCCTGAATTTGTGTCTCAGCGTAGCCTAACGCCCGTAGCGCGGGGGGCAGACTCTGGTTGATGATCTTAAAATACCCGCCTCCAGCTAATTTCTTAAATTTCACGAGGGCAAAGTCTGGTTCAATGCCGGTCGTATCACAATCCATGACTAAGCCGATCGTCCCGGTTGGCGCGATGACGGTCGTCTGAGCGTTTCGATACCCATGTTGCTGGCCCAACTCTAAGGCTCGGTCCCATGCATGCCGTGCGGCGAGGAGCAGATCCGGCGGACAGTGATCGGGACTGACACCCATGGGGGCGACAGTCAGCTCTTCGTACTCCTCAGGTGAAGCGTTGTAGACGGCATGCTGGTGATTGCGTATAACTCGCAGCATGGCCTGGCGATTGCGCGAGAAGGCTTTGAAGGGGCCAAGTTCCGCAGCCATTTCAGCTGACGTGGTATAGGCTTCGCCCGTCATGATGGCTGTGATGGCGCCGCAGATGGCCAGGGCCTGTGGGGAGTCGTAAGGGATACCCTGGCGCATCAGGAGCGAGCCCAAGTTGGCATAGCCTAAGCCCAGCGTTCGATAGGTAAAACTGTTTTCGGCAATCGCACGGCTCGGAAAGCCAGCCATGAGTACGCTGATGTCGAGGACAATCGTCCAGATTCTGACGGCATGGCGGAATTTCTCAAGATCGATCTGTCCCTCTGTTGTCACGAACTGGTTCAGATTCAAGGAAGCTAGATTACATGCCGTGTCATCGAGAAACATATATTCGCTGCAAGGATTCGAGGCATGAATGCGTCCATCTTCAGGGCAGGTATGCCACTCATTAATCGTCGTCTCATATTGAACGCCTGGATCGGCACACACCCAGGCGGCCCAGGCCAAGCGATTCCATAGATCGCGTGCCTTCACGGTCTTCGAGACAGCCCCGTCGGTTCTTCGTGTGAGAGTCCAATCGCCGTCCTCGTGGAGCGCGGCAAAGAATTCGTTGGGTATCCGGATGCTGTTATTGGAGTTCTGCCCAGACACGGTATGGTAGGCGTCGCTATCCCAGTCGGTGCTATATTCATGAAAGACAAAATGCGTAAAGCCTTCGTGCGCATAAGCTAACATTCGCTGGATATAGGTCTCAGGAACGGCCATGCTACGAGCCGCGTGGATGGCATCACTCAATGCGGGATTGCGATGGGGATTGGTTTCGACTGTCGAAGCTCCGCTCGCGTGATCGACGTGACAGGCCATGAGGATGGCGTTGAGGCGTTTCGCACAGAGTTTTGACCCGGTTACCATCGCAGCCACTTTTTGTTCTTCGATGACCTTCCAATCGATAAATTCTTCAATGTCGGGATGGTCAAGATTGAGACACACCATCTTCGCCGCGCGTCGCGTGGTACCTCCCGATTTAATGGCACCAGCGGCACGATCCCCAATTTTTAAGAAGGACATTAAGCCAGACGAGCGTCCTCCTCCGGATAATGGTTCTTCATCGCCTCGCAATGGAGAAAAATTTGTCCCGGTTCCCGAGCCATACTTAAAGAGCCGGGCTTCTCGCTGCCACAAATCCATGATGCCGCCATCATTGACCAGATCATCTGAGACTGACTGAATGAAGCACGCATGCACTTGCGGGCGTTCGTACGCGCTGGCAGTTGCCTGACATTCACCGGTTGTTGGATCAACCGCATAATGACCCTGTGCGGGACTGGTCAACCCATAGGCCCAGTGCAAACCCGTATTAAACCATTGAGGGGAATTTGGAGCGGCCATTTGGTGAGCCAGCATGTAACAACATTCGTCGTAGAACGCCATGGCATCCTTGTCTGAATCAAAATACCCATAGGCTTTTCCCCAATGCGTCCAACCGCCGGCTAGTCGATTGAAGACTTGACGGGCATCATGTTCTCCAGTGGTTGTATCGGTGATCAAATTGCCATTTTCGTCTTTGGTGGGGACACCAGCTTTCCGGAAGAATTTTTGAGCTAAAATGTCGACGGCCAGGGGGGACCATTGTTCAGGAGCCAGAATATTGTCTTGGTGAAAGATAATGGAGCCATCGGGATTTTTGAGTGTTGAGGTCCGAGGTACGAAGCAAAGGTCAGCATAAGGATTGTGATCAGTGAGGGTAAACAGACGAGGGATTCTCATAGACAAACTCCTCTGAAAAACAATTGTGGACCCGTGTTAAGGATACTACGAGGGTGATAGTGTTGCGGACAAAGGTGAGCGAATGATGACGAGCTGGGAGCGGCTCGCAAAAATCAATAGTGAGGGTTCGCTTCGGCCGTTGTATAAGGGGCAGACGGTGATTGGGCACGGTGCCGATCTGCTTCACGTGCAATCCGAAGGGCTGATTGGCTTTCCTGATCGCGATCGGTCTGGCCATCTCGGCTGTTTAGGCACGACACGCATTGGCAAGACTCGGCTGATGGAATGGATCATCGAACAAGATGTGCGAAAAGGCTATTCCGTGGTCGTGATTGATCCCAAAGGTGATCAAGAGCTCTTTTCAAAAGTGATTCAAGTGGCGGCCGAGTCGGGTCGGTTGGAGGAAGTGATGCTTCTGACACCGATTTTTCCCGAACACAGTCTGATGATCGATCCCTTGGCCAATTACTACATGGAAGATGAATTGGTGAGCCATATCACCAGTAGTCTCAAACCAAAAGATGAGTATTACCTCAACGTCGCGACGGAAGTGGCGCAATTTGTCGTGGCGGGATTGTGTCGATTGACGAAAGTGAGTGGTGGATCTCAGTCGCTCACTTTTCAGGACATAAAAAATCGCATAGGGTTTGACGATCTTCGGCAACTGCGTGATGCTCTGGAAGCATTAGGCGATGCCGAGGAGTTGTGTCACGGGATCGATCAGATGGTCAAGAATCCCGGCTTGGCGGATTTTTATGGAAAAGTGTCCTCCTCACTCCGCACGACCTTGTCAGCACTCACCTTTGGCTCAACTGGGCATATTATTGGCAAGGCGTCCTCGAACGTATTTATTGATCGCTTGGAACAGGGAAAGCCAGTCCTTTTGTACTGCAATACGGGTAGTTTGCTCACGCGACGGACGGCCAATATTATCGGTAAAGTCTTTGTCAGCATGGTGCAGAGCTTAGTGGGTCGGATCTTTGCCTCGGGTCGAAAATTGTCACCGCCTCTGTGTCTGCATATCGATGAAGGACACAATGTCTTGTATCCGGGGATGGAAGAGCTGATGAATAAAGGTGGTGGAGCCGACGTCTGGTTGTCCTTGTATACGCAATCACTGGCACAGGTTGAAGACGCTGTGGGGCCGACGACCGCCCGGAGCATCGTAGACAATATGAATACGTGGATCTATTTCTTGGTTAATCATCCAATGACGGCCGATCACATTGAACAGACCTCGCCACTCATTCAGCGGCATGAACCGGTGATTTCTCTGGGTGGGGGAATTACGATGCGAACGATGGATACGCCGTTGGTACGCGCCCATAAAGTTTCGAGTTTGCCCAAACAATGGTTTTATTATCGCGCGCACGGCCGGTTTGCCAAAGGCTGGACGATGAAGGTGGAGCCGGCTTATGTGTCAGTGCAGTTTCCCGAGATCCGACCGGTCAATGCGGTGATGCCACCGACGAGTTCGTAGCCAGTCTTTCCACGTTGGCGTGACTGGCCTTGCGGATTGAGATCGTAGTCGATTAAGTGTCGAACGTGTCAGAATCCCTCGCCAATCGTCCCCCTCCCAAACAAAGAGACACGGTGCACTGAGCATCACGCACTGATCAAAGGCTTTTGTTAACGGCATCGTGGGCTTGACCTTGAGATGCGAAACCAATGGTTCGATGTGTGGTTCGATTGACGACTCTGGGGAGTTGGCTTGGAAGTTAGCATCTGGATAGGCATTGACCAGTCCAATAATGTGGTCCCCTTTACAGACAAGAAGCCACTGAAACCCATATTGTACATAGAGATGATGGAGTTCGTGCATCGTGTTCGATGGCGTCATCGTCACGACTTGGGTGGAAGGAATCATCCAGGATGCCACCGTGCCGTGGAGCAAATGACTATGTTGTACGTCTTGTTTGGTTTTTGTGGCAATAACCAGTACGATGAGACCGCCAACGAAGTACCAGCCCGTGTTGGCGAGCGTCACAAACCCAGTGAGTCCATAGAGGATGAGAAGGCTACTCACCGCTTGGCTCCACCGCGCCGTCATCAGGGTCGCGTGTGCATACGAGGGCAGATGCGTCCAAATGACCGCTCGCATGAGGCGTCCCCCATCAAGGGGAATGAGGGGAAGGAGGTTGAGGCCACCGACGAGGACATTGATCCGAGCGAGATAGGCAGCAACGGGATTCGTGTCGGCACCCCAAAAGGCTGTGGCGAGGACGAGCGAGCAGATTGGTCCGGCAAGGGCCACGCGGATTTCATGCCGTGGATGGGTGAGTTCTTGGTCAAGGCTTGTCCAACCGCCGAGAAGATGCAGAGTAATGTTGTTGACCGACCCACCACACCAACGGGTGACGAGAGCATGAGCCAACTCGTGGAATAAGATCGAAAAAAAGATGAGGATCGTGGCCGTTATTCCCGCTGTCCACAGCGTCCAGGGCGCGGCCCCTGGGTAGTCTTGCGGAAAATACTGCGTACTGAGTCCCCACATCATGAGCGCCCCGGCGAGGATCCAGGACTGATGTATATAAATGGGAAAGCCTACAAGCTGCCAAGTAAACGGTCGTGCCATCGAAGGACTTCGGGTGTGAGGGAGAGAGACGGCTTGTCGGTAGAGTTCTACGCGTCGTTTCTGTCGAGTGTCGCACGACGATTTAGTTGTCGATGAGGGCGTGTTCTCCGAACGGCGCGTTCACGTACGCGCAGAAATGAGGCTGGACAGAGGATGGAAACAAAAAAGGAGAAAAGTGTGTGCAATATCGGCAGAGTTGATCGATTCCGATTTCACCGGCTTGTTGTTTTTGTCTAATCGTCGTGACGAGTGCTTGATGCAAAGCCTCTTGTAATGAATGATCTAAATGATGGATTTGTCTGAACAGCCAATCACTGGGTGTTTCCAAGGCTTCGGCGTGGATGAGACCGGTCTCAGTCAAGTGAACGGTCTGTTCTCCAGGAAAGGGTTGTTCGATGCGAACCTCATTCTGGTGGAGTAGAAGACTATGCGCGTGATCGAAGAGTCTTGGTGTGACACGAACTAACTTCATGAGCAAGCATTGCGGGATAGACTTGCCGGGATAAGAGTGGATGGTGATTAAAATAAGATGCGCGAGGTGAATTTCTGGCGGATCATGTGGAGCTTCTTGGTTGCTGTGTAGCAACCCCAAATCCGCGAGTCCATTGTAAATACTCGTTAGAAGATCCCTTGACTGGCCGTCCATGGCACACTCCAAGTACATCATTATTGTAGATAGGTCATCGAATGTTGTCTATACATGTGCCGGTTGGGATTGTTTACGTCCGTTCACGACTCTCAGATTTGCGGCCTTTCCAGTCTTCAGGCCTTGTTCATCGAGAAGTTTTCGAAGTCGGGTGATTGCACGATCAACTTTGTTTTGCACGTCCTGACTGAGTGCAGGAAGGTGAATCGTCCACTCAAGCAAGATTCGGAGGAGTTGGGAGACTGTTTGGAATCCCTCGACGATGATGTCTGGTGTCATTGTGAGCGGGTCTTGCATTTCAAAGGCGTGGAGCAGTGCTTTGGCGTCGGTTGTCTTCCTCTTCTCTGCCTGGAGCTCTTCATTCAAGCGTTCAATTTCCTGGTTTCGTTTTTGGACTTCCTTGGATAAGTGAACCGCCGCTTGTCTCAATTCTTCTTGCTCTCGGGCGGATGTGTCCCTTTTAGGAGCTGGAATTGCTCGAGATTGCAACTCGGTGGCTTCCTCGATCGGATCGTCTTGAGGCGCGTTGGCCTTTATCTTGTCTAGGGTACCCTTCAGAGACTTTGCGAGATGGTTGACTTGAGATGGATTCGACACCATGAGTTGCGACCAGAGAGAGGCTGGGAGAATGCGGTCCAGCGGAAATTCGTCGCATAAAATCTTCAAGGCCGGTGGGATGCGTTTCGCACGATCGCGTCGCCAAACTTTTTCGTTGTGTTTAAATTCCTTAACCTCCTTCGTCGAAAGTTGGCGGCGATGGATGTTGTCGAATATGGCAGAGATCTGCTCTTCCTGTGTTTCGACTATTTCGCACGGGACTTCTTCAAGGCCAAGTTCTTGAGCAGCTTTGAGGCGATGATGGCCAGCAAGCACAGTATATCCATTGTCCCGATGCTCTAAGATGAGTGGAACCAAGATGCCGACTTTTTCGATGTCATCACGGAGTTCCGTATAGACGTGCGTGGACAACGACGGAAACAAATTTTCATATTCCGGATTTGTGTTGAGGCTATCCGTTGGTAACCAAATGAGCGCTTTCACGTTCGGCCTCCTTCGAGAAAGGTGAATGGGGGAAAGATTTTACGGCCCGCCAAATCGTCTGACGTGAGTATTGTGGGAATTGCTTTTTAAGATTTTCCATAAGCAAATGGTAATTACTATGGTGACGATGGAGAGAGTGTTGAACATAGTGTTGAATGATGAGTCGAGCCGGGGGAGCGTAGGGTTGAGACAGGTTCTTACGCGTGACGATGCATTGAACATGTGAACGCAAATACCGGACGGGAATGGCGTATGTATGCCCTGTGTGGCCTCCACGCATGCCCGCAAGCATGACGTACCAGACTTCGTCCTCAATGTGGAATAGCGAGAATAATGGATGGTCCATGGTCATCAGCGGGTACCGGACATACTCGTAGACACTCCTTCGCTCTCTATCTCGGTTGCAAAAACATAAGAGTGTTTCAAACTGCTTCAACGTCATGTACGGCTCTTGTGGACTCATGGGGAGACCGGCAGCCCATGGGGGTTGTGCCTGTAACAAGTCCTTTGTCATGGTGATGAGGTCTTGTTGTATGGATTTGGGAATGTTAGTTGCTGTCTTCATGGTTCCATGAGTCTGTTGTTGAGGAATGGGATTGAAGGTTCTCCCATGGGAGTGGAAGAATTCTTGAGCAAATTCGAAAAGTAAACCCTGGTGGTACCAAGCGCTTTCGACATTTTCGGAATTGGCTATACGTGACTTCCTTTACCACGTGAAATTCCTGATTGAGAATTTGGACGATTTTGTTCTTCCCTGGTAATTTGGCTTGGAAACGTTTTTGGATAAAAAAATAGTAAAAGTTACTAAATTGCATATTACGCCCGCGCTCATGTTCCCATTTGGCTAACGCATCGGGAAGAGCGAGAAAAGCCTCTTGCAAGAGGTCCTCTTCACTGATCACGGGGTCGAGGTTCATGTAGCGTTGGCAAATTGCTTTAGCGAGGTGTTGATTGTCTTCCCAAAGTTTCAGGAAAGGTGAAGTTTCGGAATAAGATGATGATATTGTCGATTGGCCCATGGTTCCCTCCTTGGATACAATGCACGGACTGATGGCGATGGATTGTTGGAGCGATGTTGGCGGAGATCGGACGAGTCTTCGAGGTAGCGAATGTTTTGAACGTGGCTTCGATCGTCTCTGAGGGCACATGAGAAGCGTCCCTACGTTGGAAAGAACTAGTTCATATAGCAATTAGATTTAATAATGTCAAACATGTATATACTATTTACTAAAAAAGGTCAAAATGCTAGACTAGCTTTATTGCTTGGCATGGAGGGTGGCTACTCCCCAGCACAGAGGTTGTATTTTTCTTCTCCAGGGTCGGGTCGTTCTCATACAATTCATACCTATTTATATATTGTTCTGGGTTCCTTTTATTCCTCAGCTAGGTCGGGCTAGGGAAAAATGATGTTACCGGTGGTCGAGAATAAAAGGACTCTGTTGCGTAGCGGAGGACATGATGACAACCTTCGAAGATCAAGAGTCTCAGGGTTCGGTCATGAACCCGTTTGGGTTGTTGATTCGCACTTTGCGAGAGGAAGCTGGCGTTTCGATCGCCGTGTTTGCGAAAAAGTTGAAGATTAGTCTCGGGCACGCCTATAGACTGGAGCGCCAAGAGCCCGGGTCATTTCAAGTGCCAGGGCCAAAGTTGATACACCGTATTGCCGCCGTGTTAAGTAAATCCAAAAGTGAGCAAGAGAACCTGGCCAAGAGACTGTTGGCGGAGCGTCTTCGGCAAACCGTTGGTCACGGAACGTTAGGCTATTTGGTTGACAGTCCTGGTCCGAGTCAAGAAAGTTCTGGGACAGGATTGTTGCCGGTGAGTTTCCGGCAGCGTTTACAGAGAGATCTTCAACGACACTCCCGAAAAGAACAGATGCGGATTGCGAAGTCCGTCGGTGTCCTTGACAAACGAGGGCTTGAGCCGGTTGTGGAAGGCGAGCTAAGTCTTCCACGCCACCAAGTGCTGGCGTTAGCCCACATACTCAAAGAGCCAGTTGATGAGTATCTGATGCTTGCCGGTCTGTTGCCGCGGGCCTTATCGAGACTCATAGAACATGAAGGGTCATCCTATCTGTTTGGGTTACTCGATAAGATGGAGCCTGATGATGTTGAAAAATTTATTCAGGCGTTAAGCGCCCTTGCAGAAATTTACGCGAAAAAGAAAGGGTGAATGATTGGCGTGATTGCCTGGAGCGTGGCGGAATAGGCATTCCCCACTTTCTCTTCGCTGGCCTAAGGACCTCTTAAAATTCTTCCTTGTAGGCGGTTTCCGTTTCTTGCTGGTCTGTCTCCTGCCTCTCATTTTCAACTGGTGAAACCTCTTCGGTATCTGTAGATTGAAAGGCAGAGTAATCTTCACTCTGTAATTGCGTGATGATCGCAGACGCTTGGGATTTGGTCATCGTCGCTATTTGTGCTTCCACTTTTTCTTTTGAAATGTTTTGACTTGCCGTGAGTTGCAGAATGTATTCACGCTGCTTCGGTGTCGGTTTGACTTTGTTGGCTGCATTGCGACTCGTCTTTTTTGTGGTCGCTTGTTTTGGGGATGCTGAAGAAGGACGTGGCTGTGTCGCTATATTGTTTTGCGGCATGTTTGCGGAAGCATTAGTGGGTTCTCCAGCGATACAGTCGTGAGAAAGTGGAGCCTGTGTTTGTTGCGTGTGACCATTGCCGTTCGACTCGGTAGGTGGAGTGCTGGACGCTTGAGGAGAGGCTACATCATCGCGAGTCTTTTGCCAGTCGTCTTCTAAGACCACAATAGCGCTGTCGTCTTTAGCAGGATTCACTTCCTCAGGAAGAGGAATCTGCCAGCATTGAATCCTTTCCAGGATCGCCGTCGAACTTCGTAGAAGTTGGTCAACTTCTTCCTGTGTAGCTGTGAGTTCGAGCTTGAGCGGGTAATGCGTTTTAAGTCCAGTGGGCCCTTGAATCTGTTTGGGTTCACGACGAAGTGTCAGTTGCACCATAGCGAACCGTCCGATGAGGGCCATCAGGTAATCAAAGTACGAATTCAGGTCGACCATTGAATTCCAGCTTCCGCTATCAATTTGGTAGACGCCGCCCATGTTGACTTTCGGGAGCATGATTTGGAGACAGGCACGCGGTCCGCAGTCGTGATTGAAATGTTCGCAGGGACATTCACGTTGTTCCATATCCCGCGTCTTATCATTGAGGCGCATGGCCGTTTCACCGTTTCCGATACACTTCAACCCTCGCCCACTTCCATACCACTTTAAAGCTTGTGGAAAGACCCTACCGGGATCATTCACAGGAAACATGATATCTAGGGCCGTGGGCTTCTCCCCATAGATCTTTGCCACTTCCGGAGGCACGACAAAGTATGAGGTTTCTGCTGGATGTTCATTTCCCGTTGAAGGGTTTCGGACTTTCACGCCTAGACGAATTTTGCCTAGACGTGGCAAGCGCCGTTTGTTGGATAGTCCTCTGATCTGAACGAAAGGTTGCATAGTCGGACTCCTTGAGTTCACGAGTGAATAAAACGTGGTGAGCTATGTGATGCGTGATGACTATTGGTTGATGACGCGGAGGTAGGCAGACTTGGTCGGCATGGCCTTGATGGTTTTCGCATGTGGCTTAACCAGTAGTTTTTCAATCGTTGAGGTTGTTCGTGCCGCAGAGAGGATATCTAGGGGGATCAATTCCTGATTGACGGTGCTGCGATGCTCTTCTTTGCGCAAAACGTCTATTGTGGGTCCGTGTGCGCGTTGTACGCCATGATTCTTTAACAATAAGCGGAAGGCGCGTTTGAGCTTGTCTTCTTCCTTTTCCAACCGTTTTCGGTCTTCGGTGAGCCTATCAAGCTCGTGGGCCAACTTGGTCGTTTCGTCGTTTAGTTCAAGCACTTTTTCAGTAGTGATCTCCAGGGAGTTCCAACAGGGGTCATTAAACGGACAGTATTCGCATTGCCATTCATGAGGCTCATATTGCCGGTCGGGAAGGGTCCCGGCATTTCTGTGAGTTTCGATCATGGCGAATTGTTCAAGCGCGTCTTGAAAAAGGTTCGGAAAGGTGGGGAGGGGGTCGCCGAGATCGATGATGGTGCCGTCAGACACGGTCGTTTCTAGGATCGTGAGTGTCTTAGAGTGAAAATCGTATTGTAAAAGATATTCAAGATAACCTGATGTGTTTTTATTCTTAATAAGCAGAATCGCCTTGTTAAGTTCAGGTTGTATGTCATGTAATCCCTCGAAGTAGAGGACGCATTGTGTCATGTGATCTATCGGCCAAGCGCCTTTCCGGTAAGTCTCGAACGTAAAGTGATTTATCGCTTTATGTTCAAAAAGATAATCTTCGAAGAAGAGGTCGGTGCAAATGCCATCGATATGGCCGTGCAACGAGCCAGGCTGAATGGTCTCACCGCACATGTTGCAAATAAACGGTTGTTCGTAGTCGATAAGCCACGGGAGGGCGTTCGGTATGGTCACCGGCATCTGCTGACTGTGGAGCTTAAAAGTACTTTGCTCAATCCATTGACACGTCAATTCTTCATGCCATGAGGAATCATCGAGTACGACCGCGAAGCGGTCACCCGGTTTGCGTTCTGGGTATTCGAGAGCCTTATAGGTCAATTTGCGTTTGCACTGCGTGGGTCCTGACGAAGAGGGACGTGGTCGATATTTTGAAGGGTGCCAATTGAAGTTGGCGATCCCTGGAATAATGTCGGCGAGCATGACATTTCTCCTTGACGGATATTTGGGTAGGGGTGACTAAGATCGATTGAAGCTGTCTTTCAGTTGAACATTGTGAA
>BQIU01000082.1 GCA_021603905.1 Nitrospirales bacterium | reverse complement strand
CTTGGCGACGGTTGCGAGGATTTAGAGAGTTACCCAAAGTCATCGCAGGTATTCAATTTACTGATGGCATGGAAGACACAAGCCCAAACTCAGTCGCCGCGTGAGCAACGTTTCGTGCACTAGATTTGACAATAACTCTCTCACCATTGGCAACCCCTTCAACCCTGCGAGAGATATGCAACCACCGTCGCCTAGGTTTCCTTTCCTCATTCAACTGGAAATTAATTGGATTCGCTATAATTTATGATTTTTATGACACGAGATTGAACCTTATATTGTAAATTATTGAAATATTTTTTCATTTTGTCAGACTTTTTTTCACTTTCTGTCTCATTTTTTACATTTTCTCATAAAATTCAAACATGACATAACATACGAATTCATTATAACACTAATAAAATCAATATATTATGAACTAAAATATCAAAAAATAAATAAATGGCATTAATATTGCTTAAGGTAATCTTGTGAGAATATCTAAATTGCACATAACATAAGAATAAAAGATTAAATCTAATTAAGACATTAAATTTAGAGGAAAGTTAACAAGTTCAGCGATAAAGTCAATTCCACGAATCGCATCAATCGACGCTCAGTCGATTCACAAAATAGGAGACTTCGTGACATGAAGACAGTAAGCCATATAAAAAAAGCAACAATAGCCTTACTTTTAGGTTGTTCTTTCTTGCTACCAACCCCATCACTCGCGACATCAGTGTTGGGCGGATCCCTGGCAGTTCAAAATGACGGGAATGTCACGGCCACATTTCAGGGTTCCAATGCGGGCTACATCAGTTCACTGTATCTGGGGGATACAAAGATCTTTACCTCAAATCAGACAAGTGGCTCGACATTTGATTTAGGAAACTTTACTGCTGGCACCCAGTTACAGTTTCGACTTGAAGTTCACAACACCGGCCAGACTTTTTATACTGGAAGTGGCGCAAATAATGTCGATGGCCTCGCACATGCAATTGTCAATGATTCTTTTGGGCAGGGTGAAACATTAGTCAGCTTTGAAGACCTTCTTGGAGGAGGCGACAAGGATTACAATGACTTGCTATTCTCTTTCTCCAACACCAACACTGAGCTTGATGCAGACACAAACAAAAGCCTTGTGCAAAATCCAGAACCATCCACCGTTATCTTATTAGGGTCAGGGATTATCGGATTAGCCGCTTGGCGCTTGAGAAAAGAACGATCCTTCAATAAGTAGTTTTCGTTCAACTAAAAACGAGTGTTCTCACATACCGCTCTTTTCATTATCTTTGAATAGAGCGGTATTTTTTTAATGATCTAGGCGACCTTCAATCGCCATGCCGAAGGGAAAACAGAGTTCAACGTTGGCGGCCCGTTAGCGAGACTCAAGAGATACAACCATCGTCGCCTAGGCGACCTTCAATCGCCACGCCAAAGGCAAAACAGAGTTCAACGTTGGCGGCCCGTTAGCGAGACTCGGGAGACACAACGGTCGTAGCCTAGGCTTCCTCTAATCAACACCGCAGAGAGAGAACCTAGTTCAACGTTCAATACCTATTCGGCTCTCTTAGGTATGCAACGATCGTGGCCTAGGCTTCCTTTTCCTCATAAACTAGAAATTAATTGGATTCGCTATAGATCTTGTCGAGATTATTTCCAATACTGACATCCCTAAATCTTCAGAGTTCTTTTCACTTCCATCACATATCTGTTGAATGATGCCACTTAGGTCCTGACTTATGACGAGAACTTGTCAAATTCCTTTTCAGCTTTCACATTGATGGCTCATCTTCAATTGCCCTTCATCAGACGGCAGACCTAGAAGAGAGCAAAGAAACTTGCAGGAAATCTCAGCAAAGAAACGCAACGATACCGTATCGACGAAACTCTTCTCCTTGGTCTCATATTTGCTACTTTATATAGAAAAGTAAACTTTACTCAAACCGCATAGCAATCTGCATGATCATCATATTCTTGAAAGATAGTAGGCCAATAGTAAATTCATATATTGTCATAACTGGAGGAACGCAATCATGAAACCACTAACACACCTCAAAGGGTTTACTCTCGCTCTCATAGGATGTGGAATCTTTTTATTTCCTGGGAATTCCATGGCCACGTCAGTCTTGGGAGGAAACATCGTAGTCCAACATGACGGCAATGTCACAGCCACCTTTCAGGGAAGCAATGCCGGCTACACCAGCTCACTGTATCTGGGAAACACAAAAATCTTTACAACAAATCAAGCAAGTGGTTCGACCTTTAATTTAGGAAACTTTACTGCGGGAACGGCACTGAACTTTCGACTGGAAGTCCACAACACAGGCAACACGTTTTATTCCGGTAGTGCAGCCAATAACATTGATGGCATTGCACATGCATTTATCGATGATTCATTTGGAAACAATGAGACTTTAGTCAGCTTTGAAGATCTTCTTGGTGGCGGAGATAAGGATTACAATGACTTGATTTTTTCATTTTCAAACACCGAAGCCGGGAAAAATTTAGTTCAAAACCCTGAACCATCGACTGTCATCTTATTAGGGTCGGGAATTATGGGATTAGCGGCCTGGCGCTTACGAAATAAACCATCCGTTAAACAGTAATCAATATTCTCAAGATTGTAAGATTCCAAGGCATAACGCCCTCACCATGAAAATGGAGAGGGCGTTGTCTTTTGTAGATTCTCAACTGACCTTACAATGAGCGAAATTTACACCACGGATCAAACTCCATATCCCAGGACTCGCAATCGCCAACTCACCCCAACCACTACAGCTGCCACCAACAAGACACAGTAATCAAGAACGTTCATTTGGGAATGGATATAGGTATGACGACGACGGCCAGGACTGAACCCTTTCGACTCAAGCGCCATGGCCAGGAGTGTCGTTTGTCGAAGCGTATGACCAATGAGAGGAACAACCAACGGCGAATAACCGCGAATCTTATCAATGAGCGTGCCTGAGGAAAGGTCTAATCCGCGAGACCGTTGTGCCTGGACAATCATACTACTCGAACGAAGTAATGTCGGAACCCAGCGAAACGCAAGAGACAAGGCAAAACTCATTGAAGAAGGCAGGCCAAACCGCTGAAGACTGAGAGCGAAATCCTCAAGCCTTGTCGTCGAAAGCAATAAGATTCCACTCATGACCATAATATTCAGTCGTAAGCCCATACCGATCCCAAATGTCAAACCCTCTGCCGTTATCAGAATAGAAGACAAATGAAAGACAGGCGTACGACCTTCAACGAAAAATGGCCAAATTACGGCACTGTACAAAAATAACAGTACGAGAAGAATCAAGATTTTTCGGATATTGGCGAATGCCTGGGCTCTGGCCACTCCTAGTATGACCAGACTCCAGACAACCGCAAGATATAATGGGCTGGTATACAACAACGCGAGGATAAATAGAGCCAAGACGGCAAGGACCTTGGTACGGGCATCTAACCGATGAATCCAGGTATCATGATCGAGATAAAGAGAAATGTTCATGAGAGTCGAAGTGCCTCTTTTACTTCTTCAACAGTCAATAACGTATGCCCCCAACGTTGACTAAACCTCGTCACAGCTGGAACTTCAAGGGCAGCGGCCTTCATCAGTGATGGATCAGAAAAAATTTCACGGGTCGGCGCATCAGCGAAGACCATTCCGTCATGCATCAACACACAACGGGTCGCATACTCAGCAACAAGTTGAATCGTGTGGGTAATTATGACAATCGTGTGCCCCTGCTCATGTAAGAGGCGAATCATCTTCATCATTCGATCAGTTTCTTTTGCATCAAGCCCTGTCGTTGGTTCATCGAAAATCAGAATATCTGGTTTCGCAGCAAGAATCGAAGCGACGGCCACCCGCTGTCGTTCACCTTTAGTTAAAGAAAATGGGTCTTCGAATCGGTAGTGTCTCACATCCAAACCGACGGCCATCAACGCATCCACAATCCGTCGCTCATATTCATCAATAGGGAATCCATAGTTTTTCATACTAAATCCCACTTCATCCCATACAGTTTCTGCGAAGATCTGATGATCGGGGTTTTGAAAGACATATCCAACCTTACGTGACAATTCACTCATTGAAGTGTTTTTCGTATCATGACTAGTCACGATAATATTACCGTCAGATGGAAGCAGGAGTCCGTTAACGAGTTTTCCTAACGTCGTTTTTCCCGACCCATTTTCGCCTAATATTGCGACAAAATCACCTTGCATGATTTCCAGTGATACATTGTTCAGCACTCGAACGCCTTGAGTATATTCAAAAGAAACACGATCAAAGCGAATCAGCGGCACAGACCCATTTCCTACTAAATATGCCCCATCGATACGTTCATTTTTTTTATTCTTGTCACCTTCTGGGACTAATGTGAGACCAAGTTCATCGGTCATGCGCCACGCCTCTTCGACGGTCACCGGTAATGTCGGGAGGTCGAAATCAACAAAACATTCTGCGAGTGGAGACGATGCAAGGCCAAATTTCGTTGTCAGACTGGGAGATCGAAATAATTCATGCGGAGTTCCTTCCCAACAAACTTGGCCGTGATCAAGAACATAGAGACGATCGGCCTGCAACACATCAAAAAACTCCTGCTCTGAAAGAACGATCGTGACACCTTGCTTTTTTAAAATGTCAAACAGGTCTTTGAGTTTTTGCCGTGCTTGTGGATCAAGATCAGTCATCGGTTGATCCAAGACCAACAAATTCGGATGACAAACCAACACGGAAGCCAGGACTAACCGTTGACGCTGCCCTCCTGACAACGTCAAAGGGTCACGAGAAGAGAAGTCTTCGAGACCAACTTGACGCAAAGCCGATTCAATCCGCTCTCTCAGTTCATTCAACGAAAGGGGTGGAATAACATACTCCAGAGAATGAATTATTTCTCGTTCGACATTCGTTGAAATTAATTGCGTATCAAAATCCTGAAAAACGAGTCCAACGTTTACGGCTATACTCGAAACTGACTGATGTGCCAGGACTTGTCCATCAATGGTAATGACTCCAGAAAATTGTCCAGAAATCAATGCCGGGATTAACCGATTCAGGCAATAACATAAGGTTGATTTCCCTGAACTTCGTTGTCCCATGATCGCAACCCACTCACCTTTTCGAACCTGCAACGAAAGACGATTCAACGCTAACTCCTCATGAGAACGATAGCGAAATGTGACATCTTCTACCTTGACCATCAATCCATCATCTTGAGTCGTCGTGGGTGATCCATTTAGATATTCCGAGTCTAATTGAGCGAATTTCGAGTCTTGCAACTCCATCTGCTCATCGTAGAAATCTTGATAATACAACCCCCACCGTTTCACACGGGGATACAGAAACACGAGCAACGGTGGTCCGAGCAACATTCCCATAACGACATTATTCAAAAAAATGGCGGGAGCAAGGACCATAAAAGGGAGCAACCCTAATAATTCAACGCCCCAAGCGATCGTCACTGCACACACGGCAGATGACACTATGCAAATCGTCATCAGTTCCACGCCTTGCTTCCATGATTTCAGATAAGGAGGGGTTCCCGATGAAAGCGGACCAAGATTTCCCCACATAACATACGGAATCCAGCCCAACAAAAAGTTTCCCAAAAACCCAAAGATACTGGCTGGACCTAATGTTCCAAAGCAATCGCCAATGAGATTGCCAATTCCGGCTCCCCAAGCAGCCGGGGGACCAAAGAGGAGAGAGGAAACGAGAGGAATCGCATTCGCAGGACGTAGCTCAACAAAACCTGGAATAATGGGAATACCAACTTTGAAAGGAATAAGAATGGCCGCGTAGATGGCGGCAATTTGAGCAGTTAACACAATCAGCGTCGTGTTTCGCCAGACAGATGTCAAGGAAGACATCCCATCACACGAAGGCCAACACGAGCGACCACGATTCATGATGGACCAAGTCGGTTAGGTAGGAATAAAGGTCGGGCTGAGCGTTATCATTCCCACCCTCACATTACGAACCATTTTGAACACATCGAAACCCGACATGAGCATAGGGGTAATTAGGACGGAACCAATTTCTGAAGGATCGACGAAGCAAGCAAACCGCCGTTTGAGGACCTGCCCCCTTCACCACATAGTGATCCTCATCAAAAAACCTGGTTGAATAGCCAGGATACGTTGCATGAGGGGTAAACCCTTCAAAAGGGTGAAACAGCGTGGACGTCCATTCCCAGCCATTGCCAACGAGCTGAGCCACTCCAAAATCACTTTCTCCTGCAGGATGAGCGGTGACAGAAACGGGGTCCCAATGTTTCAAGCCAAAATTGCCATGAATGCCTTTGGGCCATTCGTTTCCCCATGGAAACAATCGTTCCTCTCCATTCATCGTGCCGTAAGCCGCTCGATGAAATTGCGCCTCAGTCGGGAGTTCCATCCCAGCCCACGTGGCATAGGCTTGTGCTTCGCTTTGAGAAACATAAACTGGCCAATCATGGGGCAACGGACATTCCCCAAACATGGTCCGGAGAAACCACGCACCCCCGCGTTGGAACCAAAACGATGGAGGGGCTGCGCCTTCATGAACAAATTGAAGATACTGACCATTGGTGACCTTATATTTACTGATTAAAAATTCCGGGACAACGGTCTCATATCCATTAAACTCATTATCCCAACCAAATTTGTCAGACACATCACTCCCAAGGGTTGTGAATCCTTCGGGTATTTCAAGCATTTCGTGCACAGGAGGCGAGATCACAGGAGGCGTAGGTAAAGTCGGGGTATACTTAGCATTCTGAGCGAGGTGATGAAAAATAAATGCGGTAGTCTCAACATGCATCCATCGATGCTCAATGGCAATATGCAAAATATCGGTAGGGGCCTCATCAACACAGCGATCGATCTCTTCGCGTACTCGACGGTTATACTCCAATACTTCATCAAGCGATGGCCAGTCAGAAGGTTGATCAAGAGGCAACGTTCCTTGTTCTGGATCAATTCCAGCTTCAAACAATTGGTCAAACTCTTCATGAAACGAAGGCTTTCCCAGCGTCCATCGGCAAATTTGATTCCAATCAAAGGCCTCAACATGTCCCAGATAAAAAATCAGCCGATGACGTTCCGGAATTCCCCGTTCATAAAACGAGGTAGGATGAATGAGTGAAAACATCTCATCCATATATGAACGAACTTGATGTAACGCCTCAGGGAGTACAGCTGAAGAAATCATAAGCTCCTCCTTACACGCAGACAAAACATACACACGTATAGCTGTCAATAAAAAACCCCTCAAAAGGGGTCATACCAATTAGCTCAATATATTGCGGCACCTATCATGTAGATACCAACCCCATGAGGGTAGCAAAGCTTATAGGAACGTGACAATATTTTAAATGGATATTCCTTCCGTCAACAGGTAATCTTCATATCACAAGACAATCTCTGGCAAGACAAGACCGTCCTTGGTATTCTTCTTCAGAAGCTCACAGTAAATGTTAGTATGAATTATCCGACAAATCGATAGACCTTTATCTGGGATACGTGGTTCTTTTGTCCAATGTCTCACCTTGCACTTGAAGCCTGCCATGTAACGAAACAGTTTCCGAATGGGGTTCACGCGTTACATGATATTAATTGGAACGTGCAGGTAGGAGAAACGATGGCACTCATTGGCGAAAGTGGGTCGGGAAAGACCACGCTTTTGCGGCTACTCAATCGACTAGACGAACCAACTTCCGGCGAAATTCGCATTCAAGACAAGAGCGCCAATCATGAAAACCCTATTGAACTGCGACGAAGGCTTGGCTATGTCCAACAAGATGGCGGGCTTCTCCCACATTGGACAGTCGAACAAAACGTCGGCCTCGTCCCGACACTTCTTGGGTGGTCTCCCCACCAATGTCACGCCCAAATCAAGACCATGCTTGAGCTTGTGAGCCTTGCTCCCGAAGAATACCTAGCACGCTATCCGGCAGAACTTTCCGGGGGTCAGCGACAACGGGTCGCCGTCGCAAGGGCATTAGCTGGCAACCCGGACATCGTTCTGTTAGATGAACCATTTGGTGCACTTGATGCCCTCACGCGGATCGACATACAAAATCAGTTTTTAGATCTCAAGCAACGTCTCAACAAAACCATGGTTCTTGTCACACATGATCTTCGTGAAGCCATTCGTCTCGGAGATCGAATCACGGTGTTAAGACAAGGACACATCATGCAGGTCGGGTCACCAAAAGAGCTCATGAATTGTCCAACGAATACATACGTCGAAAGCCTACTGCAACATGTTCTCGCCCCTTAAACTTGGAAACCCATGATGCTAGCACGCCTCGCGCTACATATCTATCCGTTACTGTTCATCCTCTCTCCAGTATGGCTGTACGCATCAAATCCGCAGCCCCCAACACCTGAAAAACGTCTCGTGGTTGGGTCAAAAAATTTCATGGAAAATCGACTGCTTGCAGAAATAATGGCACAACTCATTGAGGCAAAAACCGATATCACCGTGACTCGTCGATTGGGACTTGCTGGCACCCAAGTCGCGTTTGAAGCACTCAAATCGGGATCTATTGATTTATACCCGGAATACACGGGAACAGGGTTGGTGAGCATCCTTGGTCAACCTCATATGAAAAGCCCACAAGATACACTCAACCATGTCCGTGCTGAATTCTTGTCACAATGGAATCTGGTTTGGATAAGTCCACTAGGATTTGAAAATTCGTATGCCTTAGCCGTTTCAAAAACCCGGGCAGAACAATTGAATCTCCACACGATTTCTGATCTGACAAAAATTGCCTCAACTCTGCGAGCAGGATTGGGCTATGAATTCGTCCAACGTCCTGATGGGATTCCTGGATTGCAACGAGAATATGGTCTTACCTTTAAAGAGATCGTGACCATGCAACAGACGATCAAATATCAAGCTATCGATACCGGCGAGGTGGATGTGCTTGATGTCTACACAACTGATGGACGACTTGCCGTCTATGATTTAACGGTTTTACAAGATGACCGTCATTTCTTTCCACCCTATGAAGCTGCCGTGTTAATTCGAGGCGAAACCCTGCAACAATTCCCTCAACTTGGAACAACCCTCGCTTCACTCACCAATTCTCTCGATACCCAATCGATGCAAACGCTCAACCTTCGGCTTCAAGAGAAAGGAGATTCCGTCAAACATGTCGCCCATGATGCGCTCGTATCCATCGGTCTCCTTCAAAAAGCCAAACAGACATCTTCTTCAGAAACTTCGACATCCACACATCTTTTCCCATATTTATGGGAACATAAACATGTTCTGGCATCTCACTTGGGAGAACATATCAGCCTCGCTGGACTGGCATTGGGCTTGGGAATTCTTCTCGCCGTTCCGCTCGGCCTCATACTGGAACGTCAACGAAACCTTGCAGAACCCCTAATCCGCCTGATTGGGATGACTCAAACGATTCCATCGATCGCACTATTAGCCTTTATGATTCCAATATTTGGGATAGGGGCTCTTCCAGCCATTATGGCCTTGTGGCTCTATTCATTATTTCCCATTCTTCGCAACACTTATTCGGGGCTGCGAGATACCGCTCCATCTGCGGTCGAAGCTGCGAAAGCACTCGGCATGACCGAATGGCAAATTCTTTCATGGGTTCGCCTCCCCCTCTCAGCACCAGTCATTATGGCGGGCATACGAACCTCTGCTGTCATCACTGTTGGCACCGCAACATTAGCAGCATTCATCGGTGCCGGCGGGTTAGGCGTTCCAATTGTGTCAGGACTTCAACTCGCCAATACGACGCTCATCTTGTCCGGAGCGTTACCTGCAGCTCTTCTGGCTTTGATTGTCGATGGAATACTCAGCATCGTTGAACGCTGGGTCAAACCAAAGGGAATTGTGGCAAGATAAATACGGTGAACGCTGGCTATGCTCGAAAAAAAAGAAGAGTTGCAACAATTTCCATTCCCTTTTATACTATGGCTATCCGGTCAATTATTCCTCGTCGGTGATTGTCCCTCTTGTCGACGTTTTCTTTATTTCCCGCAAATCACCATAGCCAAATGCGACAACAAAGGTCTTTAAGGAAAGTATGATAACTTTTGCAGTATACGTTCCATTGGCAACATCAACATGCTTTGCCGATCATCTCATGAACCAAAGCTTCTTACGCAACAACCTTCTCACGGATTCTTACCCTCGTTCCCTCAATTAACTCAATCGTCTCACATCAACGACACACCCCCATGAGGAGGAAGTATGGACTGTACGACAGAATCACAGAATATCATTATTGATGTACATGTGAGCGATGAGACACCGACAAATGTTCAATTGGAATTACGAAAAGGTCTTGAGTCAACGCCTCGCAGATTGCCAACAAAATATCTCTATGACGATCGTGGCTCTGAATTGTTTGAGTCTATTTGCGAACTTCCCGAATATTATCAAACACGAACAGAACGACATCTCCTCAATCAATATGCCGATCAAATCATGAGTTTGACCAAAGCTGAAGAGTTAGTTGAGCTGGGGTCAGGCGCCGCCACGAAGACCCGAGTCTTACTTGATGCCATGGCCCAGGCTAATCAACTACGATTTTATGTCCCTTTTGACGTGAGTGAAGGAATTGTTCGACGCGTAGCTCAGGAACTCGTCAAAGAATATAAAGGTCTGCATGTCCATGGGGTTGTGGGAGATTTCTTGACTCACCTTGAACATATCCCTGACGGTGGCCGTAGACTTGTCGTTATTTTGGGTGGAACAATTGGGAATCTCGATTCTCAATCTGCGCTCAATTTTGTCTCATCCATTCATGCTGAAATGGCTTCAGGAGATTTTTTCTTGTTAGGAGTACAATTGGAAACAAGCATCAAGCGCATTGAAGCCGCCTATAATGATTCCACTGGCGTCACGGCTGCGTTCAATAAAAACATTTTGAACGTCATGCACGAAATGTTCGGAGCCACACTCAATCCTGACACCTTTGATCATGTGGCGCTCTACAATAAAACGGATCACCGAATAGAAATGCGGCTTCGATCAAAAGAATCACAATGCGTGGAGATTCCGGGTCTTGATTTTTCATTCGAACTAGAGAAGGGTGAAGACATCCTTACTGAAATCAGTACGAAATATGATCACCCTCGTGCAGAAAAGCTTCTCAAGCAATCCGGCTTTGACATGATCAAATGGTACTCCGACTCGGAAGAACTCATTGGACTCGCACTTGCCAGAAAACCGTAATCGACTTACGACCAGCCCCACCCCAAACACCTCTTCATCTTGACTCCATGAAGAGGCAAGACCCTTTTCAAGCACGAATCACAGAACTGAAGAGCCAGGATTATCGTGGGCCTTTCGTTCTAGTTCGGTTAGGATTTTATCAGCCCAAAGAATCGTTTCATTTCGCTTGTCACGAGCCTCTTGGATAAGGCGAAGGTTGCGAGCGGTCGTTTCGGCTTCCCACGTTTCACGCATGACCGCCAGTGCGGCATGGGCAGCCTCGGTAGCCTGTTGTTCTTGTTTTCCTAAGACAGCTAGTTCTAGACGAGTTGCATGGTCCCAATAATCAGGTATTCCTCCTGCCATACGTCGTTCGACTGCATAGGCAACAACGGGAAGTAATTGTTCACGACGAGGGTCAGGGGGATCCTTCAATTCCATCAACGTCACCGCATTGATTCCTGGGTACGCATCACGCCAGTCGGCTTCAAATCCTCTTAGGTATGCTTCAATTGCCTGATTCAGCAATCCATGTGCTTGAAAAGTCTCACCGGCATCATGTACCGCCTCCCATCGATCTTTATAGACTCGGCCTAAGATTCCATAAGTTTCACTACTGGCTCCTCGCACTCGAATAAGCTCTGTTAACACTTCTTCAGCTTCTTCGCTTTTTCCAAGTCGATTTAATGCAAACCCAAGCTGCTCTTGCACCATCACGGTGTTGACGAGAGGCGGCGCCATTTGGGACACCATATCAATCATCTCCTGCCAACCTTTCACCGCTCGATAGGAAAGGTACAGATCAATCACCACCCCAGAATCGCAGGATGCAATTGGTTGAAGCTCGCATGCAAGATTTTTTAATGTTTCAAGACCTTGCTGCCTCGCCTCACGCAGTCGTGCTTTCATCAATTTGGAATATTCCACACGATCGCGAAATACATCGGTCTTCGTATGACTCACCTCAGGAAATCCCTCAACCAGCTGATAAATGGGGCTATCACGCGTTGCCTGCTGCGCATCATGAAGACGGCGAGCCATGATGTTTCTAACACTCAGGATATTATCTGGTGTCCCTTGGGGCGTGAGTTGATAGGGGATAGCCCGCAGAGACACAACATCAAATGGCAACTGGCCTCCGCCCTCGGCAAAGATCGTGATCGTACTCCATTCTCGTACGGCATGACGAATGCCTAATTCGTAAAAAACATTGGCATTTGCTGTAGTCAAATCTGCAATGGCATATTCGCACAAAATCAGTCGTTCGAACATTGGCTTATGAATAATCCCTCCTGTCATTTCCTCATCTGCACGTAACGGTTCTAAGTCAGCCTCTTGAATCGCTGGACGGATCAGTTTTTGATACACTTCGTCAAAATCGATGAGTGTACCTGCGATATTGGGCTTCTTCCCAAATGGCATCAACACAAAACAGAGTGGACGGTTCATGCCTCTGTCCTTCCAAAAACATTCAACAAGCGATCTGCAGCCTCTTCATAACCTAAAACACTGGTCACTTTCATCGCTTGTTGCAACATGGAGTCAACTTCTCGTGGAGTTGGGGCAGGCTTCGCAGCTAATGCCGCCTCATAAGAACGAACGGCCTCATCAGCATCGCCAAGAAGCAACTGCGCTTCACCAAGAGTTGCATGCTGCCATTTGCTCTGTCTGGCTTCTTTGCAATGCTCAACCGCGTGTTTGGCAAAATTCTGGGCCGCCACAAGATTTTCATCAAATGCCAACGCCATAAACGCAAGATTGATCCCATGATAATAGGCTTGATCAGAGTTATTCCTTCGGACCGATAGTTCGAACCCTTTTTGATAGAGATCTTGCGCAGCTTTAGCATCTTGAGCTTGTCGTTCAAGTAACCAACGGCGCTTTAACCGACCCGCGAGAACGCCCATGGCATCGGTATCGTCAGGATGCCGTCCTTGTAACGCAGCCAACGCCTCGGCATGACGACCAACGCTTTCATATGCCAAAGCCAATTCAACGACTCCTCGCTCATCAAGGCCTTCCTTCTTAGGCTCAAGCTGCGAGATAGCCTCCTGAAACTGCCTGTTTTCGATTGCCCGCTGAGCCGCGTCTGCGATCCCGATCGTATTCGCGCCTCCAGTTAACCCGTTTAACACAACCTGCACACTCAGACTCCTTGCCGTCTCTGGCTTCACGATACTTAAATGATCACCTGGAACAACGCAACAACGATGATCTAAAAACCCAATCTGCGACGAATGTCTCGGAACAAACTCGTCTTGATCTCCGGCCGTCACCCAGTATTGAAAAGGCGTCTGCTCATTGGCAAATTTCTCATCCCACCGTTCACGCAAGTCAAGAATAAACGGACTACCCTCCGCCATATCGTCAATTTGCCTCTTCCAAAACTGAAAAAATAACGCTTTCTTTAGCCCTTGACTTGGCGTACCAAAGAAAAATACATGACCAACCTGCTTCGCAAAATCGGGATTGTCAACCAACGCATGTTGAACCACTAACCCACCCATACTGTGTGCAACCAATGAGAGTCGTTGATAGGATTTAAATTGCACTTTGGCGTAGGTCGTTAATTTTTTGGCAATCGTGTCAATTGAGGGATTCGCTTTCCAAATTCCCACCAGATCAAATCCTAAACCGCTTGGATACCCTAAGCTATAAAGATCCCAATTGTGCAGACGAGAATCTTGCAAAAGAAAGTCGGGAAACTGCCCCCAGGTCTTTGTCGGTTCTCCACCAAATCCATGCACGAAGATCAAGGCAACATCGTTCGACGCGTTTTGATGAGTCACAAGAGTTTCAGACATGATCAAACATTCCTTTCTTCGCGAATCGGCCGGCAGCAATATGACACATCTAACATCAGCCTAGCCGTCAGGTTATAAGAATTCAAGAAAAATCTTTTCCTTGAATGAGTCATGAAGAAGATGGCAAGGTAGAGTCTGTCTAGTATTGGAATTTCACCTCATGGCTTATCTTAATTACGCTGGCTCCTGTCCTATCCTCCCTGAAGCTGAACAGGAAGTCGAGCGCACGCTCACAGAATATAAAGACTATTTATATTCTGAAAAAGGCATTCAATGGTATCGCACCAAAGTTCTGCAATGTCGTGAAACCGTCGCAGCGTTACTCCACGTCTCCAATCCATCTTCTATTGCGTTCGTCCCCAACGCCTCCACGGCAAATTACTTGCTTATCTCTTCGATAGATTGGAAACGAGGAGATATAATTTTGAGTTCAACCCATGAAAATCCTTCTATTCGCAACGAACTACTTACGCTCAAACACCGAGACGTTGAAACACAGTTTTTGCCAACGACTGCTTCGCCACAAGAATTTCTGACATCTATTCACCATGCGTTACATGAGCCAAGAGTGAGGGCGATCATTTTGAGTCATGTATCCCATGTAGATGGACGGATTTTCCCAATTGCGGGAATTTCGTCTCTTGCAAAAGAACACGATACACTCTTGATTGTTGACGGCGCCCAGGCCGTCGGACATATTGCCGTGAATTTCGACCATCTGAATTGTGATGCGTACTTTTTTTCAGGCTATAAATGGTGTCGCGGACCTTTGGGAACAGGAGGCCTGGTCTTCTCCAAGCATTATCTGGAATATGCACCCTCTGTTCTTTCAACATCTACAACTTCAACACAACATCCTGCCTCTCGATTTGAAATTGGCACGCATAATATCGGTCTCATCGCAGGGCTCGCCAAAGCATGCGAGAACATCAATCAAGAGGGGCTCAACTCGCAAGGATTGAAGACCATACGGGAAATTGCGAAACAACAACTAGGAGAGATGCAAGAAATACAGGTGAGAGAATGGGATGGCCCCCATGCCCCAGGGATACTGACTTTTGAATCGCAGCATCACAACGCAATCATGGAGGTTTTTCAAAAAGATAACATTGTGGTGAAGCCATTCACGGACTATCCAGAGGGTGAAACGCCTGCCATAAGAATGTCCTGGTTGAAGGAAGTCGATGCCAATAATGTCACGAACATATTCAATAAAATCAACAAACAACTTCCTGTGTAGCATTCTTACCCATAGGCCAGCCACCTCACCCTTAGTCTTGAATGATCGCTTCAAACAGACTGTTGACTGGTCTAACGACAGCCTTGGGGTACAACACCCATTTCACCAAATGAAACGTCCAATAACCTGAATGACCGCGTTCTCCCAATCGCGGAGCGAACAAGTTCCACTCTGCAATACGTGCTGAGGTGACTTTGGACTGCTCAAGAAACCATTGGCGAACCCCATCATCTGTCGACCCAGATTCTTGAACGGCATTTAGAAAATTTTTCTTTCGCAAGTGAAAATGACGTAAAAAATGTCCGTCTAAACCCACCAGGCTACAAAATGCTATTCGATAGAAAAAGGGCAATGTTCCAGAATTCCACAAACGACCCTTATCGATAAATCGTGGCAACCAGCAGCAACCAGCAAGTTGGTCGGTGGGCTTACGCATTTTTGTCATCTCACGGATAGAAAAAGCTGCCAGCTAACACTATGAGTCGATGAGAGAGAGTCCAAACCCATGCTGTCGAACAATCAATTCCAACCGAGACCTATCCATTCCAACGTAATCCTTGCTGGGCAGGAAAGTGATCCAATAACGCAAAGTTTTGTCGACAGGCTCGAATGGATTCACCTCGTTGTTCGATATGGGCTTCGCTAATGGGACCCAGCCAATCCTCGGAAGTATTCAGGTAGGGAACTTGATAAGGATCAATTCCCATTAATCGAGCACAGGTGGCATCGACAGCGGGAAAACTTCTCCCCATGACAATCACTCCCACAGATTTCGGATCGCCCATGATTGGGCCATCTCCTTCCATCCCGACAATTCCATCCACAATCGCAAAATGCGGTTTGAGCGTGGCATAAATATCCAAGATGGATTCATGAATACCTTGATGGTGCAACACATTTTTCGGCCACCCGTAATAGAGACCCGGCAGCACACCAAAAAGATTTTTCATGGACAACGTCACACCTGCCCAATGATGCGTTTTCAGTTTTGGCATTGAGACAATCCAATCGATTTCTCGAAAAACGGCAGGAAACGTCAAGGTGGAGAGATCCGTCCATTGACCTTGGTTTCTCACGGTATCGCCCATCTGTTCATTCAAATTAATAAAAGAAATCCGGTCTTCATATAGGACCGATCCCAGACCTGACTCTTCTAAGATGTGCAAGGCATCCCGCCGATGTCCTGGGCCCTCGCCCACGACGACTTGCCGAGCTCCAAGGCCGAGAAAAGCCTCAATCGCAGCACGAATGACTAACGGATGCGTGTTAATATGCGCACTCGCTGTGTGGGTTTCGACGAGATTCGGTTTGAGCAAGATCTTTTTCCCATGAATTTCTGAAGCTGAGACCCCGAGTTCTTGAAACCCTCGCTCTATCACGCGTCGAAGATTGCCTTCGTAAGAATTCTCCTGGCCAATAAAAACTTGAGTTTGAAAACCAGATTCTCGTCTCCTCGGAGTCGCGCACGACGACGAGGCGGCAAGTGCACTCCCAGCCAAGAGAAATTTAAGAAAATTCCGCCGCGTCCATCTTGCAGGTATGAGTGAATGATGAAACATACGTAGAAACGTCAATGCATTTAAAATGACCTAAGAAGGCCTGACACCCTCGACTTCTTGAACGATCAGACTTTCCAATCCCCCAGTTGCCAGACTGGCAGCCACCAACAAACATAACGACGGTGTATCATACCCTCCGTATTGAGATGCCCGTTCAAGTGTTTCAATAATCCACTCTTGCGTTTGATCTGGCGAAACCGACCACGCCTTGAGTCCGAGAACTGACCAACCTAGCGAAAGAGGCGTCCGAAGTGTGGAAATTCGATCCTGAAGATACTGAAGACTGGTTTCAATCGCTTCGCGCGGGACACGACCGGCTAGAGCGGCTAACGCCATTCCCGTTGTTTCCGGAAAAGGATGAAGCGATTTTCCAAGTACCGATGTGTTCCCGTAATTCCATCCGCCAGTCAAGACTTGTCGATCAAGCAACAAGGTTGCCCCTGCCGTCACTCTGGAATGATCGCCATATCCCGCTACCGTTAAAGCCAGCATCGATAAAGCAGTTGGAGTGACCCAGGAATGAGTCTGATCAATCCAAGACCAACCTGGAATCTCCGTGTCGTGTCCAATGAAATTATTGGCCGGCTTTTCCCAGTGAACACCTGTAGACTGAAGCAAAAACTTCACCGCGCGTTGCCAGGCGGTATGATGAACTTTCGAATGCTGCCAGGCCATGACGGCCAATGGCGTAGGCCAGAGGGCATCAGGATGATCAATTGAAATGACCACTCGTCCATCAGGCATTTGATAATCCAATAATCGATCTCCAGCCAACTTTACGATTTCAGATTCGATGCCCTGTTTATTGAGGACCATCATAGCCCAGGCTGTCGCATCGGGGCGAAATTTTCCGTGGAGATGATCCGCGAAACCATGGTCTGGCAATACACGCTCTAAAATTTCTTCGAAAAAGGAGTGGGTACTAACATTCGTTATCTTCATAGTCTTATTGAACACAGGAAGTGAATCAAACGTACAGCCGCACCCTAAAATACTAGACCAAGCACATATGATACACGCAGGATCACTCAGGTATCACAGAACAAATTCTGTACATCATGAGGCGATTGACATAAGATCTTTTGACCACAACCTATCCATGAAACTTACAGCTCTCAAATCATGACTACACTCGTTAATACCTTTACGCTGATCATTATCGCAACATTGAACCTTCCTCTAGAGGTTTCAACCAACAACCTTCTCCAACTATCGAGCAGCCCGCAGTCTACGTTGACAGGACATCCTCAGCATACGCGACAAAACCTCATCCTGTCTCCACAGACTGTCGACCAGCTCAAATCCCTCTCGCAAAAAGTCAGGAAAGACTTGGCCTCACAGAGTACCACGATCAAGCCAAATCATCACAAATTACGCCCAACCTCAGTCATTTTTGCAGGGCCTGATCAAAAAGGGAAATTAGCTGCCGCCGAAGCCTTAGCGGTCGATTTGACGCGACCACTCTTGAAATTCAATATAAAAAGTGTGATTGAGAAGTATCTTGGAGAAACTGAAAAACATGTATCCTCGGTCTTACACAAGGCAAAAATGCAAGGAACCATTATGTTCTTTGACGAAGCCGATGCCCTATTCGGAAAACGAACTGGCTTATTCGA
>BQIU01000081.1 GCA_021603905.1 Nitrospirales bacterium | reverse complement strand
CACCATCAGCTCTCGTTTTCCTACGATCACCTGAATCCCTTCGACTCTCCCGACCGCCCCTTTTCCTGTGACACTATCTAAGCTCTCAGGTGTGCCAAGCTCGATATTTCGTTGCTCCACCCCAAGCGCGACGCCTTTTCCTATCGGATGCCCACTCGCCGCTTCAATCGTGCCAACAAGGTATAAAAAACGTGCTTCGTTCTCATCCGTTTTCACATTCGTGAGGGTCATCGCTCCATGCGTCAAGGTCCCAGTCTTATCAAATACTACCGTATCTATCACTCGAGCTCGTTCAAACACCTCTGCATTTTTAAAGAGAATCCCAAGCTCGGCTCCCCGACCGCTCCCAACCATAATGGCCGTTGGCGTGGCAAGCCCCAACGCGCAAGGGCACGCGATAATCAGCACGGCTACACCATTGCGAATAGCCGTGGCCAGATCACCTGTCCCGAACCACCAACCCGTCAATACCGCAAGAGCGATGAGAATCACGACAGGAACGAACACGCCGGAAATGCGATCAACCATTTTTTGTACAGGGGCTTTTGAGGCCTGTGCATCTTCCACGAGTCGAATAATTTTGGCTAAAGCCGTATGACTGCCAATCTTCGTGACCTCAATTTCTAGCCGTCCCTGTTGATTGATCGTGGCACCAAATACATTGTCTTCAACCTGACGATCCACGGGGATCGACTCACCTGTCAACATGCTTTCGTCGATAGAAGACTGGCCGGCGAGTATTTTCCCGTCTGTTGGTATCTTCTCTCCCGGAAACACAATCACATGATCACCAGGCTGAAGCTCTGAAGCCTGAACCATCACCTCTCGATTATCTCGAATAACACGAGCTTCTTTAGCGCCGAGTTCAACCAAACGGGCAATGGCCTGCGAAGCCCGTCCTTTGGCTCGCGCCTCAAAATAGCGCCCTAACAAAATGAGCGTGACAATCATCGCCGAGGTTTCAAAAAAGATCTCGTGTTCAGTGAATAACGCCCAGACCGAATACCCCCAGGCCGTCAGCGTGCCCACCGAAATCAGCGTATCCATCGTCGCATCGAATGTCGCTAAACGCTTGAGAGTGAGTTGATGAAATTGCCAGCCAAAAATGAAGACAACCGGCGTTGCTAAAATCAGTTGCGCTATGCGAGTCGCCATGGATTCGGTCATGGCCATGGCCAACACCATCAGCGGCAGTGTAAACACCGCAGAAAGGATAAGCATACGCCGCTGCTTGAGTGCTTCCTGCGAATACCGCTCAACAATACTCTCTCGTTCTTCATCTGGATTAATGGGTTGGATGTCATAACCAATTTTTTCAATGGCCGCTTGCAAGCCGGTGACGTCAATCCCAGGGGCAAGTACCGCGCGGGCTTCATGACCTGCAAAATTGACCGTGGCCTCATGGACACCGTTCTGCTTAGAAAGAACACGCTCTATGCGACTCGCACAAGAGGCGCAAGTCATCCCCTTCACATCAAAGTTCACGGTTTCAAGTACTTGCTGATTCATAAATTTTCCACAAGGCTAAAAAGCGTGTCTCGTGAATCGTCGTTCGTATCTCGTTTTCCATTTGCGCTTCACGCTTCACAAATGACGCTTCAAGTTTTTCGCAGCGTCAACTCCCAATTGTATACCCCTGATCTTCAATGGTTTTAGTAAGAATCCCCTGTTGAACTTTTGACTCGTCAAAATTGACATCGACGGTTTTCTCGGGCACATGCACTTCAACCGCGCTCACACCTTCGACCACCTTCAAGGCACCTTCGATTGATTGTTTGCAATGATCACAAGAAATATCAGGGACGGAAAGTGTGACATTTGCCATCAGATTTCTCCTTTACTTGTTATTGGGTCCGGTGACCTTATTCGTATACCGTAACGTTTCTAATAACTCATCGACAATTTCTTCCGATCGGCCTTCTTTCACCGCATGCATCACGCAAGTTTCGATATGATTTTGCAAAAGAATACGATTCACTTTTTCTAAAGATCCTTGCAGGGCAGATACCTGCTTCATGACTTCGGGACAGTACCGTTCCTCTTCAACCATATTGATCACCGCTTCGATGTGCCCGCGTACGGTCTTCAAACGATTCATGGCGGTTTTCTTATGTTCGTCTTTCATAGCTGCATTATATCCCACCCCAGGTGGGGTAGGTCAAGGCTTCAACCTCAATGTCTCACAGAATTTCATACATCACATGAATAATACGCTGACTTCTTTCATTTTAATACTCCTGTTTTTTGAGGCAAAACTTGGCGAACGAAGCCGGGAATAATCAATTCTTGAATTCTTTAATACAATCCACTGGGTCCAGAAAGTCGATGTACCGTTGTAGCCTTGCCAGAAAATATTGGCAAAATTTGTCATTACCTGCCATACTACGAAGGAAAGGAGACATGATTATGGCGACCATGAATATTTCCGTTCCTGATCCTATGAAGGACTGGGTCGAAGCTCAAGTTGAAGAAAGAGGACAATATAGTAGTGCGAGCGATTATGTCCGTGATCTGATCCGACGTGACCAAAACGAGCAGGATCAAATCAAAGCCCTGCAAACTGCCATAACCAAGGGAATTGAAAGCGGGGTTAGTGATCGTAAAGTAGAAGATGTTATCAAGCAGGCCCGCGCCAAGGCCAAAGCCAAGGCTGCAAAACATGGCCTCTAAACTTACACCCGAAGCCGAAAACGATTTGGATATTATTTATGGCTACATTCGGTGAGGTTCAGGCTGACAAATACGCTCAGGAATTACTACATTGCGTTTCCATCTTGGCACACACGCCGCTTATCTGCCGCGAGCGTTCTGAATTTGATCCGCCAGTTCGCATTTATCAGCATAAAAGCCACCTAATCATTCATACGATCAAAAGCTCTGACATTCTCATTATCCGGATCCTCCATAAGAACATGGATCCTCCGCGTCACTTACCATCTGCTGAATAGCTCTCTCTTTACGTTGTCTACGAAATAAAATGTACTTCGTCTTTGCTGACCGGCACGTCTACAAATTGCTGGCAAATCTCACTGAGATCGTCCGTGCGAAAAAAAGGAAAATGTCTCCTTTTTCCAACCTCATCATAACTTGAAAACACAACTTCTGCTGTTGGGCTACGCAATTGGTTTTGGCTGCGAATGAAGAGAAGGTACTTCATGCATGGCTAGATATATTATAGAACCCTCTGCAAAAGTGAATGGATTCTGTCGAATAGTTTCATGCAAACCACGATGAGGTACAAAATGAAAACGAAGAAGTTACGGATTGAGTGGTTTCTCCAGGAGATGGATCAGGTCGTGCCGTGGCTACAACTGGAGGAAGTGATCCAACCCTCTTACAAGAGTCCCGGCGGTCGTCCGCCGCACGAGCTGCGGGTGATGCTGCGCATTCATTTTCTCCAACTGTGGCATAACTTGAGTGATCCCCTGATGGAAGAAGGCTTGTATGATCGACTCAGTTTCCAGGTCTTTCTGGGGTTTGACTGTTTTGGTGGCGTGATTCCCGATGAGAGCAGCCTCTGTCGGTTTCGCCATCTTTTGGAAGAGCATGGGCTGTCGCAAAAGCTCTTAGAGCAGGTCAATGACCATTTAGCCACCCATGGGCTGGTGCTGAAAGCCGGGCCGGTTGTGGATGCGACGTTGTTGGCCGCGCCGGTGAGTAAACAAAACATTCGAAAGGAATGGGACCCGGAGATGAGTTCGACCCGCAAGAATAACACCTGGCAATTTCGGGACCAAAGGACATATCGGGGTGCAGGCACAAGAGCTGCCGATTATTCATTCGACAGAATTGACCACAGCCAAAGTACATGACGTTCAGATGCTGAAGGAGTTGCAACACGGAGATGAACAAGCGCTGTTTGGGGATAGCGCGTATCCCAAGCAAGCGGACAAACACCAAGCCTCCTCAATAAAACTCCTGCTTTCACGCTCCTGATCATCTTCTATGTCTCGTGGCCACTCTCATTGATCAAATCATCGCCAGCGGCCTAGCAGCGCTATGCTCAAAGATACTATGGCCACAGGTGGTTGAAAGATTATACGTGACCCTAAAACACTCAGATCGTTTCTTGGGTTACACCCAACCATACAGCAAAAATACCAAATGATAGAAAGTACTTGCCTTCAATATACGACCGGTCGTATATTAAATGAATGGCAAGACCAAGACTAAGCGAAACCACCCGTCACCGCCTCTTGGAGGAAGGCGTCGCCTCGTTCCTTGTACAAGGCTATCACGGGACGGGTATCAAACAGGTACTAGACCAGGTAAAGGTGCCAAAAGGCTCGTTCTACAACTACTTCAAGAGCAAGGAGGACTTTGTTGCCGCGGCCATTCAGCATTACGCGGACTGCTTTGGTGAAAAAATGACGAAGGAGCTTGCCGGGGCTCCGGATCCACTGACGGGGCTTCGCAGGTTCTTTGAGACCTTAATGACAGATTTCGAAGCTGAAGGCTATGTTGGAGGGTGTCTCATCGCTAACCTAGGCGGAGAACTCGAAGGCAACGATGTCTGTCGAGAGACACTGGCCTCGGCGTTTCGGAACTGGCGCAACACGACAAAGGACGCCCTACGGCAAGGGCAACAACTTGGCCTCGTGCGCAGCGATGTCGATGCCGGCGAGCTTGCTGATTTGCTCACCGAGGCATGGGAAGGCGCCGTGATCCGTATGAAACTAGAGCGGTCTATAGCACCCCTCCATCGAGTCGTGGACCGGCTGCTCGGGGACTACTTCAAGCCGAAGTAGGGTTGCATTTTTTTTAACTATATAAATAGACGACCGGTCGTATATTAAATAATTCAACTAATAAAAAAAAGGAGCACTACGATGAACAACAACACTCGCACCACCACCATTATCACTGGCACATCGAGCGGTATCGGCCTAGATCTTGCGCGAGCCCTCCTAAAGAAGGGAGGCAATGTGGTCATCAACGGCCGCAACTCAGAGAAGCTCTCGGCTGTTGCGGCAGAATTAGACGCCGAAGACCGGATAGCATCAGTGGCAGGCAACATCGGCAACAGCGAAACGGGCGTAGCCTTGGTACGCGCCGCGGTCCGGGGTTTCGGACGAGTGGACGTGCTGGTCAACAACGCTGGGACGTTCGCCCCCAAGCCTTTCGTCGATGTCACCGAAGAGGAGCTCGATGGCTACCTACACGGCAACCTACGCGGGACGTATCTGATGACCCAGGCCGTAGTTCGGCAGATGAAGCTGCAGGGCGATGGCGGCGCCATCGTTAACATCGGGACGGTGCTCATTAATCACGCTATCGGCAGCTTCCCCGCATCTGCACCATTGGTCAGCAAGGGTGGCGTCCATGCGTTGACCGTCAGCCTCGCGGCGGAACTCGCGGCGGACAACATCCGCGTCAATATGGTCGCACCGGGCGTAGTGCGGACGCCACTGCAAGGCGATGATGTCGATGCGTACGGCGGCCTCGCGCTTCTGAACCGCGTTGCTGAAAGCGAGGAAATCTCCGAGGCGGTTCTCTATCTTATCGAAGCCGCCTTCGTCACCGGCCACATCTTGCCAGTCGATGGTGGTTTCATCACCGGCCGTTCTTGAGCATGGCCTTGAGACAATCACAAATCGAAGGGAGCGGAAACATGGACCCAACGATCAACAACGAATACCCAGCCGTCGCTCAGGCACTCGGCACGTATTACGACGGCCTTATCATGGCGATACAGCGATGCTACGGCTACGTGACGGTATCCAATGGCGAACTGCTACACCTAGACATGAAGTCGTACCTATCCAAGGTCGAAGCCCACGAGCATGGGAGAGCCTTACGGCTATACCCTCGAATCCATTGAATTCGCGGGGGCGATGACGGTCTCAGTTCGCATGCGTTCTTCGATGCTCGGGAAAGACTTCATCGACTTTTTGTCTTTGATAAGGGTTGCTGACAAGTGGCGCATCATCTCAAAGGTGTTCCCCTATGAGACGCAAGAAAACAGGGGGCAAAGCACTTGCTTCACTATATATAACTCATCACCATTCTCAGCCGAGCGGCAAAACGCAACCCCGGTCACTTCTTCCATCGGACTTGGTAGGGATGTCATTCATCGAACCATCAAGACGCGACTAGAAATAGGTCACAATGTCTTCAAGTTTGACGTTGGTCAAGATGACAAGAAAGGCATGATAGAAGCAAGGATCATGAAAGCCCGCTGCCAGGCTCGGCTCCAATTCAACTGATGGTATGTAGCATGCTCATAATCCGTGGCGAGCAGGGTATGAAAACAATGTAGGGAGTAATGTATTCAAAAAAAATCGGCTTGACCCTATTTTTACAGTTTCAGAATTGCTTGAGTCTCGGTTGAAAAGCGGACATTCATCGAAGACTAAAACCGTCACGAAACCGTCTGAGGTCGGCCCAGGCTGTGTGAAAACTCCGCAGGAGAGTATAATGGCACTTTCCCACGGAGGTGTGACGAATGAGCGGTCATTCCTCGCGGCGGGTACTAGAGACCTCTTTTGCTGGTAAATAGTAATACCCGTTTATCTATTCAGAATAAATCGATTAAAAATCAAGTGGGCTTTTGGCCTCTTTTATTGTGATGTGCTTGTTTTCGCAGTGGTTCGGACTGCTTTTATCCAGCAATTTCTGCAGAAAGAATTGGTTGGCAATTTGAGCCGACACAACGATCATCTGGTATTATCCGGTTTCTGAATATCATGTGTAAATGTCGTGTTATCCTTAAGAAGCAGAGACAGCAAAGCCGTATTTGTCAAAAATGCAATAACTGGTTCGGAGACATCCAGAAACTCGTTAATCACTTGTTAGGCTAGGCCACCTCCTGATCGAGCGTTTATTCTAACTGCCAGAGTACGATACACTGAAACTCAGGGAACACAGAGATGCCATTTCAGAACAATTACGTAAATTTGGTTGCACAGAAAACCCACGCTCATACCCGTTTAATTCGAGACTATGACGGCGCCGAGAGAGACTTTGATTATATTATTGTCGGTTCCGGTATGGGCGGCGGTATCTTAGCCGACGACCTGGCTGATCGACTAGGTCACAGCCATCGCATTCTGATGCTGGACGCTGGTTCGTTCATTTATCCAACACACGTCTACAACATCAGCCGCATACCAAACTTTGCCGTAGCCAATCATTTTGGTGTCGACAATTTCAAACAGTCGCCGACCGACCATCAGTTCATTGGCGGCAAGCCACAATTGGCTTTCGGCGGGCGTTCCATCTTTTGGTCTGGCCTGATCCCACAGGTCCAGGGCTGGGAACTGGACTTTTTCCCGGATAACGTACGCTCAGCTTTATCTTCGGACTACTTTGACTTGGCCGCTGATCGAATGAACGAGTCCATCTCGTTGGGTGATAAGGCGAAGGAATTGGTGGAGCATTTCCGCAATAGCCCTCTGAACAGTGACTTTGATATACAAGAGACGCCTCGCGCTCTGCACCAGCCCTATCTCAATCGCGATGGCACACCGCGGGATCAGTTCTTTGTGGAGCCGACGGGCGTATTTAATACCGCCGAACTGCTCATCAACCAGGTAGGCTTAACGCCCGGCGTCGATCAAAATGGCGAAGGTCTCTTCATAAAACTTAATAGCTTCGTAGAAGCCATTAATGACGTCCCTCTTGGATGGTATGAAGTCAGCACCACCAACACAGTCTCAGGGGAACAAGTCAGCTTTTACACCCCAAAAGTTGTGATTGCCGCTGGCTCTACGGAGAGTCCGAAACTGATCAATCGTTCCGCGATTTACCAAAGTCTGCCCGATCGTGTAAAGGGGATTGTAGGCTTTGGGTTGACGGATCACCCCGTTACGGGTGAGTCACAGGCTTATGTCTCGTCGTTGGGAAATAGTCCACGCATCTCTCTTAGTCGCCGGGATCACGCCAAGATCATCTTCTACTCACGCGGCAAGTCTGACGCCAGTGGTCATTTGATCTATCCCTTCAATATCGAGATGAACATCAACCACGAATATTGGCATCTACGAAACAACGACCCCTCCGCGGAACCAGTCGCTGACAATACTAGCAAAACCCGCGTGGACATAAAGTTCAGCTTCGCCAATTGCTTGGATGATTTCAACGGCATTTTCTCGCACGCCAACGACGGGTACACGCCCGACGTTCGCTTCAAGCGCTTTTCTTCGCTAGATGATCTGTTGCAATCACGATTCCCAGCGCTCGCAGGCTGGCAAAAGAGCCGTGAGGAGTTTTTCAAATTACTCAACGAGACTCGAAATCGTGTGTTTGAAGAATTCAACGATGTGGACTGGATTACCGGTGAGTATGGCGGCGGTAATGACGAACAATGGCCTTTCGGTTGGGGAACTGTGCATCATGCCTGCGGCACCTTGCGGATGCCCTGGAAGCCCAACCGCAACGCAAGCTTTAACCACGAGTCTGTTGTGGACGAAAATCTCAAGGTCCGAGGCTCCACAGGCCTCTATGTTTGCGACATGTCCGTCATGCCAATCAGCACGGCCGCGAATCCCGTTCGTACTCTTGCAGGCCTAGCCTTGCGCCTCTCGCGACATTTGGGCTGAAAGAGTCAGCAGCGTCGGAGGCAACTACTGCCCCGCCATACAGACACCTGTCATGAGATAGGATCGGCGCTCCCAAGTCGGAGCAAAGCGGCTGTTGAGCGAACTCTAACGCCGACTGTCACGAGTACGAGAGTAAGAATGTGGAATACCACTAGCCCAGTGAAATACGACCACTGCTCGTCTGAAACGGCAAATTTGGGTGAAATATCAACAATCCAATCCCTTAGCAGCGTGTATAGAAGAATCTGGCTGAGTGCAGCTAGGTAGAACGCCACATAGCCTGCCTTCCAGGCCGAGCACCAGGCCGAGCACGACAAAATAATGAAGTGAGCAATGTATTCAAAAACAAGCGTCTTGCCCCCTCACCCTTGCCCCGAATAGAAACCTATCTCTTTTTGTAAGCAGGGGTAAGACTCTTGAACATGGGGTAGTGCTTAACATTGAGAGTCTTCAGCTCAAGAGTGTACCTGATAGCAGTCGCGGCAATTAAAGCATCCGGAACTTCAACTGAATGGGACTTGCCGAATTGGCGAACCCAACCCCCAGCGCTCTCAGCAATGATTCGAGTCACATCAAATAGAGGAATAACAGAGAGGAATTCTTCAAGTGCTTGCTCTTCGTCTTTCCCTCTCATGCCTGCTCGAATTTCTGCAACTGAAATAACCGACAGGCCGACAACATCGAGATTGGTTTCGATGAAATTACTGGCTTCGTCAATACCTTTGAGGTAATCGATGATGACATCTGTGTCAAGGAGAAATCGACGCTTCAATTTTTAGTCCTTTGGCTCCAGCCTTTGCGAAGGTCACGCAGGGCAGGAAAGTCTTTTCTATCACGCCAAAGGCCTCGTATTTTTCTGAGGCGAACTAAACGCTGAGAAGGTGCATACTTTTCAATCAATTCATCGACGGCTTCTCGAATAAGCTCGCTTTGCTTGACTCCACGAGTGTTCGCTATAGCTTCTAGCTGATCCTTCTCATTCTCGGTTAAGTAGATTTGGGTTCGTATCATTCATTCTACCTGCTTACATAATTAACTAATGTATACATTAGTAGTATATGTCAAATACTTTTGTCAAGGAAGAAAAGACAGTCAAAGGGGACAAGACAATAATTTTCCTATATCTCTCTAACCTACCCGGCAGAGCGGATCAACACCTATAGTGAACACAGACCGCATGAAGTTACGAGGAGCGTCTCCGTATACCAATTATAAGCCTACGGCCGAAGACTCTACATACAAACTGTCAACTTAACGGGGAAGCTTACACATCCATTCAAGTACTAAAATTGTCACAAAAGGATTGGAGATCGGCCAGATGCAGACATTCGCCAAACTTCAGAGGACGGTCAAATTGAATCGTCCTAGAGTTTGGGGTAGATTGCCCCAGAGACGTTAAATGTGGACTCTCAAATAATGAAAAAGGGACATTCTCCTTTTTTGAACAGCAAATTGGTGTCGTGAGCAAACCTTCCGAGGTCATCCACAAGGTCAGGCTCGCCGCAAGTCTCAACTGCGTAGCGGTTCGTTATGTCCATTCCCTCCGCCCAAACGGTGTGCCACGATTGAGCACATAATAGTAAAGGCCTCCAATTGAGGCGAGAGAGGTCTGAGGGAATTGGCTGATGCGACCGTAACTGCTGACGAGAGGGCCAGGAAAAAGGAGAATGTCCCCTTATTCCGCTTTAGAGATATGACATCCCTTTTTCTTCACTCCTGAGGCCCAATATTCATACCAAGGAAGAAACTTACTGCACCGTCGATTGCATCAGACGATTGGCCTGTGGCGGCGAAAACCCTTGATAGCCATTGTGACGCTCCGTGAGTTCTAAGACTGAAAATGGTTGACTTTCTACTTTTTCTGGCACGGTGAAAATTTGCCGTAAGTCTTCTCCCCGCTCACCAATTACGGCTCCGGCAAAACCAATGCCTCGCTTTTGAGATGCCTCTATTGCTTGATCAATATCCTGGACAAGGATAGCGATGTGGTGAAGGGTTCGATCTCCAAAGGTGTTGACCCACCCTGGGATGATACTGGTTTTCCCACGCTCATCTTCATAGGCTTGGTCGACAAACAAGGCTGGATACCCTGTGGCCCGATACACTTTGGCATACCAATCTTCATAGTGCAGCGTTTCAGCATAGGTATAGCCAAGCTCCAGAAACTCTTCAGCTCGCGGATCAATCTGTAAGGTACGAACCGTAATATGGTCGATGACCGGAAACACACCCACACCTATTTCATTCAGCCCTTTAGCAAAAAGACGAGCAGCGTGATTGCGTGATACATAATCATCGACAAGTTTGAGAACCGTTGTTTCCAACTCAGGTGTGGCTGCCATGGTTGAACCTCCTTTTCGTATCTCGTCTTTCGTGAAGCGTATCTCGTAGGGAATTAAAAAATGGACAACTACGATACAATGTACGATTCTAAGTAGGCCATCAATCCAAAGAGAATGTGATGCCTTGGGCAAGTGGCAGGTCCGTACCCCAATTGATCGTATTTGTCTGTCGACGCATGTAGGCTTTCCAGGCATCCGACCCTGCTTCTCGGCCTCCACCCGTTTCTTTCTCTCCTCCAAACGCTCCACCGATCTCTGCTCCAGAAGTCCCAATATTCACATTGGCGATCCCGCAATCACTGCCCGTGGCCGCCAAGAACTGTTCGGCGTGCTGCATATTCAAGGTGAACAGTGCAGACGACAATCCCTGAGGCACAGCATTTTGTAATGCGATCGCTTCATCGAAGGCACGAAACGTCATGACATACAGAATCGGAGCAAATGTCTCACGCTGCACGATCTCCCATTGATTTTCAGCCCAGGCAAGCGTTGGTTCGACAAAAAACCCTGGCGGCTCGCATACCTGACCGCCATACAGAATTTCTCCGCCAGACTTTTGGATTTCGCCAAGTGCGCTTTGATAGGTACTGACCGCCTGCTGATCAATGAGCGGTCCCATCAAGACCCCTTCATCCAAAGGATTCCCAATACGGACTTGCTCATACCCATTAATTAATCGTGAGACCATATCTTGGTACCGGCTCTCATGCACGATGAGTCGACGCGTAGAGGTGCATCGTTGCCCTGCTGTTCCTATAGCCCCAAACACAATGCCCGGTATGGCAAGACCTAAATCGGCAGACTCATCAACAATTACGGCGTTATTTCCACTTAATTCGAGCAAGGTTCGTCCAAGTCGCTGACCAACAATTCCTGCCACATGACGTCCAACCGGAACAGAACCCGTAAAGGAAATAAGCGGAACACGCGTATCTGCAACCATCTGTTCAGCCAGTTCGTTCTTGTCGGTAATGAACAAGGAAAAGATCCCAGCATAGCCTTGCTCTTCCATCACACGATTGCAGATGTGCTGCACGGCGATCGCAGTCAATGGAGCTTTCGGTGACGGCTTCCAAATGACTGTATTCCCTGCAATAGCCGCGATACAGGCATTCCATGCCCAAACAGCCACAGGAAAATTAAAGGCACTGAATACGCCGACCACACCTAACGGATGCCACTGTTCATACATCCGATGGTTTGGCCGTTCTGAATGCATGGTTTTGCCATACAACATCCGACTTTGACCTACCGCAAAATCCGCCATATCGATCATCTCTTGGACTTCGCCATCACCCTCAGCTTTGATTTTTCCAACTTCCATCGAGACTAAACTTCCCAGCGCATCTTTTTTCTCGCGAAGCGCCTGGCCGATGAGCCGGACCACTTCTCCTCGTTTGGGAGCCGGCACTTTTCGCCATTGCTGAAATACACGCAACGACTCTTGAACGATCATGCCGTAGTCTTCGGCCGTACACAGATTAACCTGTGCAATGGGCTCACCGGTTGCAGGATTCAGAGAACGCAGCACTCCAGCATTGGAAGCTTGAGTCCATTTTCCGGGACCAGCACATCCTCCAGAATTCTGAGACTGAAGACCAAGTTCTGCCAAGATATTCATAATATGACCTCTTATGCGAAGTGCTGACCAAAACGATTGGCAAGAATGTCCTGCAACGCAAACATTTCTTGGGTCACAAATCCGTGATACTTCGAAGGATTCGCGAACACCAGATCCACGACACTGCAAATACCAGACGCTGTGGTGACTTGAATAGCCGACCACAATTTCCCTGCGATCGTTTGGGGATAAATTTTCTTCACGTAGTTCTCTTCGAACAATTCTCCGTCTTGCCTCCCATTGACTGCGGCATAAATCAACACGACATCCTGTAACGTCTTGGGAATCGCATGCTCTAATATCCGTTTTAACGTTTCACGATCGTCATTGAGCTTCAGATCATTCATGAGCAGATGAATTTTCTCACAATGTCCGGGATACCGAAGCGTCTTGTAATTCATTGTTTTGACCCGTCCCGCATAGGTATCAGCTAAGGTCCCCAATCCCCCGGAGGTGTTAAACGCTTCATAGAGCAACCCATCGACTTCAATCGTTTCATACCCTTCTAACGGTTGCAATGGCACTTTTTCCCCTTGCTCGATCCCGTAACACAAATTGCCATATTCATTAATTAAACCATCTGTTGACCACGTCAACGAATACTTCAATCGATTACTGGGATTTACCGGCAGCGCGCCAACCCGCATTTTCACGGACTCAATTTCCATAAAATGCGTCATCAATTCATTGGCCACAATACTGATAAATCCGGGCGCCAGTCCGCATTGCGGAACAAACGCCTGGGTAGCCCCTTGACTCAGAGCTTTGATCCGTTCGGTGACTTGGACATCTTCCGTCAGGTCGAAATAATGAATACCATGTGTGCGTGCCGCTTCTCCGACCGTTGGATTACAGAAAAATGGAAGGCTCGATATGATGCCGTCAACTGGTGTCTTAGCAAGAAACTTCGGCAGAGCCTGATCGGCCATCACATCAACAATATGCACATGAAAGTTGGGATGGGTCATGTCTTTGGCTAAACGTTGGGTCGCCTCTTGATCCACATCCCCAAGATGCACATTGTATTCGCCTGTCTCAGTTAATAAAACGGCAATGAGTGACCCGATCTTTCCGCCGCCCAGCACCAAAATGTTTCGCATAGGTTGATTCCCTTTCTTCTTACATTATCCTATGTCTACTCAATTCTGGCTACTCTTTTATCCTGGATTTCAGACACCTATTCTCATCTTGGCCTTCAAATATAGGATTTTGACACATGGAATATTCTCCAAACGCGGGTATGCAAATGCTCAACGGTTCGTCAAGAGCGCGATGCTCGTGTCTTCGTGTGCCTCCAACTTTCCACGCTTCCATCCCGAGGGAATGCACAGAAAACTCCCGTAGAACTAAAGACTCGGCAGCACCAAGAGTCACATCCAGAGCCTGAGCAAAATGACCTAAAAAATAGGCTCAAGAACTGACGGTTTCTCCCCGAAATATCCATTGAGAACCTTCTTGTACCCATGATCACCATTTCGACGGAGTTCACATGCCAGTCAATGTCAAAAGCACGTTCTTTCCATGCCTGATTTTTTGCATGATTCTTTCGGGATGCCAATCCATGGTCACCCATGAGTACTCATCCGAGTCTCAATCTCAACATCCGTCATCCTCTCTCTTTCCGACTGATTCCTCGATGACCTTGGACACAGAGAACAACAGAACAGAGGCATTGGAAGAAGACCCGATTTCGCCCATAGGTTCGACGGATACACTCTCAGGCCTTACCCCAGCCTCCTATTATCATTCTCCGGACCCTCCTAATGAATTGCCAGAATATGTTCCCAGCTTATTTTTTGACTATGATAGTTGGACATTAACCAATAAGGGCAAACACATTCTCGAACTGACGGCAATGCAGCTAAAGGAGAATCCGGAAAGTTCCCTTATTATTGAAGGACACTGTGATGATCGAGGGGCTGAAGGATATAATCTAGTGCTGGGTGACAAACGAGCCCTCATGATTAAAGAGTATCTCGTGAATCTCGGAATCGCAGAGAACCGTCTCATCCCTGTGTCGTTTGGCGATACACACCCCGTCTGTTTCGAAGATCATGAAACCTGCCATGCGCTCAATCGACGCGGCTATCTGGTTCTGTTAACTAAACCCCAATAAATCTCTCAAGCCCGTTCTCTTCCTCTTGGCCACAAAATTTTTCTAAGCAAAAACACTGGATTCGCAATGCGATCGAGAGCATCAGCTCTCGAGTTAAGACGGCTCTCTCCCTGGAGGTTCTCGGCCCTTCAAAGAAAATCTTCCCCATACAACTTTTCTTGCAACCATTTCGCTCATCACATCGACTTACCCTATGAAAGGTTCAAAGAGATTCTCAACGAAGTGAGCCTGAGATCGAGAAATTCAAGCTCAATCCCGTGACATGTCTAACTGACAAAAGCTCTATGCCTTTCGGTTTAACACCAAAGAGACTCAAGAAGGAGGTGCTGTATGTTTTTTTTCACAATTCCACTCGTGAGCATGATGTCTCTGACCCTCATTGCTCCATCACTAGCCAACGCCGTGTCAACCACGTTCTACGACAACGATGCTGACATCAGCAGTACTGTTTCGGCTTTTCAGGCCGCCCTGGGAGAACCTGATAACGGAAGTGCTCCTGGCACTCTTGCCAACGGTCGTCGGCAAATAAACTGGGACGCCGGCATTGTTCCCTTTAATATGCCAGAAGACTTCTTTAATTCGAGAGTGACACGAGGCGCCGTATTCAGTACCTCGAATAATTCGCAGTTTCGGGTCAGCAACGATGGATTTGACAATGAATTCGATTCTATTAACGCCACGTATCCAGATCAATTTGACACCTTTAGCGCCCCACGCCTGTTTACCCCCTTTGGCACGAATGTTCTCGAGGTGAATTTCTTCGTTTCAGGAAGGAATATCCCTGCGACCGTCAGTGGGTTCGGTGCCATCTTTACCGATATCGATTTACCAGATAGCACCAAACTGGACTTTTTTGACACGCAGGGTCAGTCACTCATCTCCCTGTACGCACCGACCAATCCACAGGGGTTATCCTTCATCGGTGCAACTTTTAGCACGGAACGTGTGGGCCGCGTCCAAATCACGACTGGAAATACGGCTATCGGCCCCAATGATGACCCAATCAATGGTGTCGATGTCGTCGTCCTGGATGACTTTTTGTACAATGAACCACAACCCATTCCTGAACCCGCAACATTGCTCTTATTAGGAACAGGCATTGTCGGTATTGGTTTGTGGAAAAGGAAAACCCGAGTAATCCACACATCCACAAAGTCCTGATACGTGCAAACATCCACAGGAGCTTCATCAAGACGAAGTGGGGCTCTGTTTCATTTGCAGCCCATCACGATATTCTTGAATGACACCATTATTGACCTTCTATGAAAAACACGGCACAATTCTTCCTCAGCAACACTCAAGGAATAAGTCAGATTGACTTGCACCCGGATCGCACTCCTCGTTTCCATCTCTGGAGGCCCTGCGTGTTACCCACCACTGGAACTCCACACCCCATGTCAACGCCCCATGTAGGCTCATCAATTCAGACAGTGGAGAATCATGACACACACTACCGCTCCCTTCTTGCACAAATTGGCCAAGGGAGCGAAGCCGCACTCGTACAGTTTTATCAAACCTTTGAGTCACGCATTTTTGCGTTCGCCAACATACGGTTACGCGATTCCGACGAAACCGGCGATCTCCTGAATGACGTGATGTGGGAGGTCTGGCGAGGAGCCAAAACCTTCCAGGGCCGTTCGTCGGTTACGACATGGGTATTCGGTATCGCACATCACAAAATTATCGACCGCCTACGTCGGTCAGGAAGACATCTCACAGAACAATTAGAGGAGACAGCATCAGAACCGTCCACTCAGAATTTGGATGAAATTCTTCTGCAAAAACAACTTGGGAAACATATTCATCATTGCATGGCAAAACTGACGCCCCATCATCGCCAAACCGTGCACTTAGCTTTTTTTGAAGACTTATCGTACCGCGAAATCGGAGTGATTACTGGGAGTCCGGAGGGCACCATCAAAGCCCGCATGTTTCACGCGAAGCAGGCATTAAAACGCTGCCTCCAGAGACGATTATGACAACAGAGATAACAAGTCATGAGCCATAACCCAACAGAACAGCCTGTCCATCCGGATGAACTCTTGCCCTGGCTGGTGAACGGGACATTGTCCGGAAGTGAACGACATGATGTCGAACAGCATCTTGAGTTCTGCACTCAGTGCCAACAGGAGATTGCACTGCTCGAACAGATGAGGACCGAAATCAAAGAATCCTCAACTTCATCGCCAGGGGAAATTGGACTCAATCGGCTTCTCAACAAAATTCAAAATGAACAGACAGCTCCTGATGCTGCATCAGGGACTCACACAAGCGTCTGGAGAACTGGGCTCGCGATTGCCGCCTCACTGATCATTTTCATTCAGGCCGGACTATTGCTTGACTCGTGGTATTTGTCAAAACCGATGGTTCCTCTTGCTGGACCTCAAACATATGGGCTTGTCCTGCAAGTTTCCTTCGTCCCAACTGCCACTGAAGCTCAAATTCGGGAAGTCATCACTGGAGTCCACGCCACATTCATCGACGGTCCCAGCTCTCTGGGCCTTTACCGTATTCGACTCGATCCTCTTACGGCTAACGAATCATCTATCCCAAAAACCATTGAACAACTTCGTCAGCACACGACGATCATTCAACATGTCGCGAAAAATTAAGGAAGGTGGCAACACGATGCATACCCGAACTTCTCGATTTTCGAACATCGTAGTTCTCTGCTTCCTTCTTCTCTCTGGAGCATCGTGTGCAACATCGCCATCTGCAAGTTCAGTTCAATCTGAGACGAACCGAGGCGACTCAGCTTCGCAGAATACTACTGAAGACATCTCAGATCAGTTTGATCGCCTGCGCGCAAAAGGGCTACAAGACCAAGATACGATTAACCTGGACGCACTCGAGCCTGGCGAGGTCTGCGTCATCAACGTCAACGAGGACGAAGCCAAAAAGCTCGACACCTATGCCTCTTCACGGGGATACACGAAAAAGAAACGCCGAATATTGAACGGTCTCGGATTTGTCATGAGCATCTTACACGTTCCTCCGGGACACACGGTGCAACAAGGCATTGGGGATCTTCGAAAAGCCTTTCCCTCGCAAATTATTGATGCCAACCACCATTATTTCCTTCAGGGCAAAACTGTCCCGATCGACCCGCGTCTCTATGGGCACCGATTAGTGAAATGGAATGAGCAGACCGCGAACTGTACAACTCAAGACATTTCGATCGGAATGATTGATACCCCAGTCGACCGGCATCGACTCCCCCTTCACCATCGACCAATTCACATGGAATCCTTTTTATCCGAACACGCCTCAAAAGCCTCGGATCATCATGGAACAGCCGTAGCCATACTTCTGGTTGGGCAGGCTCAATCAACACGCCATGCCTTACTCCCACAGGCTTCGCTGTTTGTTGCCGAAGCCTTTCGTCAAACAGACAAAGGCCACACAGAAGCGACGACCTGGAGTATTGTCCGAGCCTTGGACTGGCTTGTCGAACGAAAGGTTCAGATCATTAATCTCAGTTTGGGTGGCCCGCCCAATGCGCTTCTTTCGTTCGCGATTCAAAACACGCTTGCGGAAGGGATACCTATCGTGGCCGCCGGTGGAAATGTCGGACCACGCGGACAATCAATTTATCCAGCGGCTCAGCCAGGTGTGTTAGCCGTTACAGCTTTGGATGTCAACCTTCATCCGTATCAGCACGCGAGTCGAGGTCCGTACATCGCGTTCTCTGCACCCGGGGTGGATATTTGGATTCCTAAAAACAGCCATGACGGTGTCTTTCAGTCCGGAACCTCGTTTGCCGCGCCGTTTGTCACCACTGCAGCCGCGACCGTGAAACAATTGCATCCAAACTGGACACCTGAGCAAGTGACCCACCATCTGGCAAGTCATGCCTTGGATTTAGGACAACTTGGAAAAGACAACACATTTGGCTGGGGACTCATTCAGATCCCCCAAACATGTCCTCCCAGCGGCTCACTCACTCAGACACCATTTTAGTCGTTGAACACTCTTTACACGACAACATCTCCGCCGTTCTTCAATAGAGTTATATTTAAAAGTAGTGTTTGGGTGAGTTGAAAAGACGCGGCGTCTCGGGTTGAAATGGGTGTTGCGAAACATCCTCAACTCAACCACAAAATAGGAGAGACGCCACGATGCAAAAGGATAGCAAACCACAAGTC
>BQIU01000080.1 GCA_021603905.1 Nitrospirales bacterium | reverse complement strand
GGACCTGGCGACGGCTCCGAGGATTCAACGAGTTGCCCAAGGTCATCGCAGGCAGAGTATTCATAGATGGAATCGAAGAAACAAGCACGGACCCAGTCGCCGCGTGAGCAACTCGGCAGACACTACATTTGACAACAGCTCAATGGATTATTAAGCCACAAATCGAAAGAATGTAAAAGAACCTGCGGCCTTGAGTTCGACCATGTCCGAGCATACTTCTTTGTTCTTGTTTGGGTTCGCTATAGTTAGGAAAATACTACTTTATTCCGATAGATGAAAGTAAGAAGGGTTTGCCGGTGAATTCCGAGAGAGTTTCTTCCCTTCCAGCCTTGCGATAATACGAAAAAACCATACAATATCTGATTATACGTCTTCATTCTTAGCAATCGGAGGAGTCATCATGCATGTAAGTGTTATTGGAACTGGCTATGTTGGTTTGGTCACTGGGGCATGTTTTGCCGAATATGGCATTGATGTGACCTGCATGGATGTCGATTCCAAGCGCATCGACAAATTAGAAAAAGGCGAAATTCCATTTTTTGAACCTGGGTTAGCGGAGCTTGTGACAAAAAATGCCAACGCGGGACGGTTGCATTTTACCACCGACCTGTCGAAAGCCGTTGATGAAGCTTTGGTGATTTTTATTGCGGTCGGGACACCATCGAGAGATGACGGGTCTGCAGATTTGTCATTTGTAGACGAGGTGGCCAAAAGCATTGGCAGCCGTATGACAGGCTATAAAGTTGTCGTGACAAAGTCTACTGTTCCGGTAGGAACGGCTGAACGTGTCCATAAGTTAATTGCAGAAAATCAAACACGGCCTCAAAAGTTTGGAGTTTGTTCTAATCCTGAATTTTTGCGAGAAGGCTCAGCGATTGAAGACTTTATGCGGCCTAATCGTGTCGTGATCGGGGCCGATAGCGAGGCGTCTGTGGCGATTATGAAAGATCTATATCGGCCGTTGTATCTTATTGAAACGCCTATTGTGATTACCGATGTGCCGACGGCAGAAATGATCAAATATGCGTCCAACGTGTTTTTAGCCACAAAAATCTCGTTTATTAATGAAATGGCGAATCTCTGCGAAAAAGTCGGAGCAGATGTCCAAGTTGTCGCCAAAGGCATGGGGCTCGATCATCGAGTGGGTTCGAAGTTCCTACATGCAGGACCTGGGTATGGGGGCTCGTGTTTTGGGAAAGACACTGCGGCCCTTATTCACATTGGAGAAACGGCTGGCTATGACATGCAGGTTGCCAAGGCGACGAAACGGGTGAATGAACTGCAGCGAGTGCGTATGCTCGATAAAATTCGTGACGCATTAGGAACCGTTCAAGGCAAAACCGTCGCGATATTAGGGTTGTCCTTCAAACCCAATACCGATGATATCCGGGATTCTCCCGCATTAGCGATTGCCGAACAATTAATAAAAGAAGGGTGTACGGTTCGTGCGTACGATCCAGAAGCGTTAGAAGAATCGCTGAAAATGGTGAGTGGGTTAGTGGCGTGTCAGGACGCCTATCATGCCGCAGAGGGTGCGCATGCGCTAATTTTGGTGACTGAATGGAATCAGTTCCGGAGTCTTGATTTTGATCAATTAAAAACGCTTGTCAAATCTCCATGTCTCATTGATTTGAGAAACGTCTATGAGCCAGACCGGGTGGCTGAGCAGGGATTTTATTATGTGTCAGTTGGACGGCCGCCTGCCGGAAGCCGTCCTAGCTGAGTGTCGACATACAGAAAAAATCAGAATAATCGTGACGGGAACCTAATGACTTAGGTTTTGGGTTTGTACCCCATACGATCCAGCACTTTCATGATGCGTTTGGTGAGTTTAGGGTCTGCATCACCAAGCGCATCGGCCAAAGGCGCGACCGCTGGCTTTCCAATTTTTCTCAAAATCTCCGTTGCTGACTGTCGCATATCATCCTCTTCCGAAACCAGGAGAGGAATGACCTGAGCGACGGAAGGTGCCCCAATTTTAATGAGGGCTTCGTACGCACGGTGTCGCACGTCTCCTACCTCGTCATTGAGCGCTTCAACCAAGGGTTTAACCGATTCTTCGGCCTTGAGTTCTCCAAGAATTTCAGCCGCATATTTTCTATTCAACCAATGGGTGTCTGAAAGGTCTAATAAGGCGGCTTCCGCTTTTTGCACATTCGGGTCTTTGGCACGAATCCGGAATTGCTTGACGAGCCGTTTCCCGTCTTCTTCCATCACGCGAAGCGTTGCGCCATCTCCGATATGAATTTTTTGAAGATCTTCTAACGCCTCATCCGAGACGTCTAGTAAGACGGTCTTGCCGTCATAGGCCAAAAGTTCAACTTCGATCTGTTTGGCTTCAATATTAATCGCGGTCACATTTTCTGTTACGAGATTAAACCCATCCTTCTTGGTCCCACTTTTGGGGCCGATCTGGACAAGTTGTGCTGGGGATTCGTCTGCCATTCTTGCTCCTTTCACCCTCTTATGAAGAGATGAAGTCTATACAATGTTTATGATTTTGCGGAATCAGGAGTCCACCCAAAACTACTCAGGGCCCCTTCAGCGGTGTCTCTTACCATTTCGTTTTCATCTTCAAGTAACGGCACGAGGGACGTGACGACTCGCTTGTCCCCTAATCGTGCTAATGATTCTACCGCGTTTCGCCGAACTAACCAATCCTCATCGGCTAACGATTCAACCAATGGATCGACGCCGCGTGGGTCCCCGATTTTTCCCAAGGCTTCGGCCGCATGTCGACGGACGATCCAATTCGGCCCTTGAAGCTCTTGAATCAGTGCATCTGTCGCTCGAGAATCACCAATTTTTTTCAGCACGCGGGCAGCATCTTCGCGTAGCGTTGCATCCATCAGGGCATCAACAAGTGCTGGGACGGCTTCCGGGTCACCAATTCGTTCTAACGCCCAAACCGCCGCATTGCGTACGGCTCCATCTTTATCACCTTGGAGGGCTTTCATGAGGGGGGCCACTCCACGAGGTGATTTAATTTTTCCCAAAGCCGAGGCCGCTTGCTCTCTCACCATCCATTCTTCGTCTTCGGCTAAGGCTTCGATCAACGGCTCAATTGCCGGTTCACCGATTTGTGCGACCGCGCTGGCTGCAGCTTCTCGAACGACCAAATCGTCTTCCAAGAAGAGGTTGATGAGTTTTGGAACAGCCACTTCTCCAATTTCACTAAGATTCGTGGCCGCGTGATTACGAAGAGCTTCGTTGTCATCACGCAGCGAAGCCAGTAGTTGTTCAACGCGATTAGATTCCTCCATCGTTTCTATTCCTTTCCTGCCCAAGCTTCTTCATCCAATTGAGCGTCAAGGGCAGCTAATTTGTCAAGGATGATTCCTGAATTATATGAGATCAATCCATCTCGATCGGTTTTCAGCTTTTTAAATAGTTCCACGTGTGGCCGTAGCACTTCCACATCTTTAATCTTTTCCAATGCCTCTACGGCCAAGACACGAAGCGGACGGATGGGAATGATTTCGACGAGTAAATCGACAGTGCGCGCGTCGCCAAGAAGACCTAATGATTTTGTGGCAAGTTCTTTGACGCCAGTGTCGCCATCGACGCGAAGTCGTTCCATTAACGGTTCGACGGCACGAACATCTGAAATTTTTCCCAAGACGTCAGCTGCTGCCTCTCGGACAACCCAGTCGTCGTCTTCAAGATATTCAATCAGGATTTCAACCGCTGGACGACCGATGGGATGAATTTTAATGACGGCTTCTTGCCTAGCGCCTTCTCGTAACTCGGATTCTTCCACATTCGCGAGTTCGTTCATCACGTCATTAATCCGATCACGAATGGCGGTCAGTTTTCGAAGCGTCTCCATCGTGATATGGGAAATCGCAGGGTCAGCCATGGCGTCGACCAAAGCATCGGCTGAGCGTGGATCTAGAAGATGATCGAGAATCGTTGCGGCAGTCACACGTGCGGATTCTTCTGGATCATGGAGCATCTCTGTTAATGGACCGATGGATGTGGGAATAGAGCCAAGCAATTCCGTCACTGATTCTCTGTGACGCTCATCTTTGAGCAGTTTCACGAGTTCCGCGGCGGTGGGTTCATCTAAAATGCCTGCCATTTGTTCCAGCGATGCCATCGCAGCCTTGCTCACGGCCTCATTTTCATCTGCAATCATTTTGACAACGGGAATGCCGGCATGTGGATCTCGAATACGTGCGAGCATCCTGACGGCTTCAACTTTGTATTCAGGTGTGCCGTGAGCCATAGCTTCGATCAATCCGGCAACAGCTGGGGGACCACCTTTGAGACACGCAACGGTTGATCGCATGCGTCGCCAGTCTTCTTCGTGATTCAACTCTGAGATCAGTGTTTCTAATGTTTCTTTTGGCATTCTGAATATCGCAAATGTCTATAAATCATTCTTGGTTACAGCCGAATTTGTCCTGGCCTCCAGCCCAAACGAGAAAGAGTTTCTTTCACGTGAAACCGAATATTGTCGTCTGTTTCCGTTTTATACATCGCAACCAGTGGGGATACGGCTGTTTTCCCAAAGCGGGTTAACGCTTCGGCGGCTTCGACTCGAATGAGCGTGCTTTTTAGGCCTTGTTGAAGTGTGGGAATGGCACGCGCGTCACCAATTTGTGCCAGAGCTTTGACTGCTGCCTCCACCGGCGGCAGATCTTCCTGATACAAATTATCTTCGCATGCCGCCATTCGTCCTTCGTAGGCTTTCGTCACCAAACTGTTAATAATCTTCGTCAACGTGGGTAATGCTTCCGGATCGCCGATTTTCCCAAGTGCGGTAATGGCCTGGGTCTTCAATGTCGGCTGATCGAGAATCGACAAGAGGGGCTTCACCGCATGCAAGTCACCAATTTCACCAAGTGCTCGGATAATCTCTAGTTTGACAGCGGTGTCAGGGTCTTCAATCATCAGTTTAAGCAGAGGTTCGATGGCGGCTCGAGGTTTCAACAGAGCTAAAGCTTCCACACTATGAAGGCGAACCCTCCAGTCTTTATCTTTTAATAGGTCTAAGAGAGGAGAGACAGAAGCTTCACCTAAAGCGGCAATGGCTGCTCCTGCATCGTCTCGTACAGCGGGAACCTTGTCTTGAAGTAATAAAATGAGTGTGTCGATGGCTCGCGGATTGCCAATGTTGCCCAGAGCTTTGGCGGAATGGCTGCGTACAATCCAATTTGGATTGAGGAGCGCTGCAATGAGGGCGTCCACGACGCGATCATCCCCGATAGTGACGAGTATCGAGGCGGCTATTTCTTGAACATTGAGGTCGAGGTCTTGAAGTGAGTGCCCGAGAGCCAGGATTGCGGGTTCGCCTATTGCCGTGAGTGAGGCCGTGGCAGCCATACGGACTGCCCGATCGGTATCTTTGAGTGCCCGGATAAGGGGTGGGACACTACGTGGATCCTGAAAGTTTCCGAGCGCCGTGGCCGCGTCTTCACGAACACCCCAATCGTTGTCGTTGAGAGCAGAGATATGTTCGGCCACACTGTCTGCCATAATAAGATATTCCTAAGTAATATTTAGGCAAACTCAGAATCTGCCCCACGTCTTTCATGAATCGTGGAAATGCCATGAGAAGTCGGATAGCCGACTCACGTTAGCACAGGGTTTTTTGGGGGGTCAACTGAATACACGGTACGGGGTAGGAGGAGTTAGTGAGTCGGTAAGGCTTCTTGTTTAAAGGATTTTAAGAGGGAGAGAATCATCAGAACAATGATAATGGCGAACGGAAAGGCCGAAATAATGGCCCCTGTTTGAAGAGCTTTGAGGCCTCCGGACCATAGTAAGACGGCAGCGGAAACAGACTGAATGATTCCCCAGGTGAATTTAATGTGATTAGGAGGATTCAGACTGCCATGGGTCGTTAAGGTCCCGAGGACAAAAGTGGCCGAGTCAGCTGATGTGATAAAAAATGTTCCGATAAGGAAAATGGCAATCATCGACATCAGGGTTCCTAGAGGGAATTGTTCTAAAACCGTAAACAAGGCAACCTCAATACCGTTTTTATCGATCGTTTCTCTGATTGGTACGTGGTCGAACAATTCGAGTGAAATTGTGGTTCCGCCAAAGACGGAAAACCAAAAGGCACAGAAGAGGGTCGGAACGAGAAGGACGCCAAGGACAAATTCACGAACGGTACGGCCTTTGGAGATACGGGCAATAAACGTCCCGACAAACGGTGCCCAGGCGATCCACCAGGCCCAATAAAACAGGGTCCAGTCGTGAATCCACGTCGAATCGGTCAGCGGGGCTAAGTTGAGGCTCATGGTAGGTAAGTTTTGAAGATAGTTTCCGATTCCCGAAGAAAAGATCTCCATAATAAACCTTGTTGGTCCAAGAAAAAGGAGAAAACAAAGCAGTGTTGAAGCCAGTGCCATGTTTAAATTACTTAAATACCTGATGCCGCGCTGTAATCCTGTTTGCGCTGAGAGCATATAGAGGATAGTGACGATTCCGATTATTGTCAGCTGAGTTTCCAGTGTATTCGATGTTCCGAAGAGATAGGAAAGCCCACCACTGATTTGCACAGCACCAAACCCTAACGATGTGGCCACGCCAAAGACTGTGGCAAATACGGCAATGACGTCTATCGCATTCCCGAGTGCTCCATCAGCCTGTTTGCCGAGAATTGGTTTGCAGCTGAGGCTGATGAGTCCAGGGACACCTTTTCGAAATTGAAAATAGGCCAGGACTAACGCCACCATGGTGTAAATGCCCCAGGGATGGAGGCCCCAATGAAAGAAGCTATATCGTATCGCCATTCGAGCGGCTTCAGGTGTGTTGGGGTGCCCTGTGGGGGGATTGTGAAGATGGGAATTCGGTTCTGCCACTCCCCAAAAGACTAGCCCAATACCCATTCCCGCACAGAAGAGCATGGCAAACCACGTAAGAAGCGGAAATTCTGGTTTGGCTCCATCCGGCCCAAGGGGGATGTTTCCGTATCGTGAGAAAATGAGAGAAAAAGCTGCTAGTAAGAATGTCGAGGCAGCAAGGACATAGAACCATCCAAAGGCATCAAGGAGAGATTTTTGAGCCGCACCAGTCACCTCCGCAAGATGGCTTGGAGCAAAAGTTCCCCAACTAAGGAATGAGAGAGCGAGGAGTAGGGAGATTTTGAAGACAGGAGTCGTGGCTTGCATATTCATGAAGTTCGCCCTTGGGGATAGCACAAATGATGACTGTGAACAAGCAAAAGCAACAGAAATTGGCTAGTGAGTCGCTAAGGACACAGCTCTGTTGTCAGGTATTTACCAAAACTAACACCAGAGAAATCATGGTCAAGATTTGCGTGTTCATTCGTGACATAGATTTGTAAATACTTATTTTTATTATAAGTATTGGCTAAGGACTGGATTGATGAAAATGAAAAGGGTTGCGGGAATGCGTCAGAACTCGTTAGACTGTGGCCAGAATTTAGGGGCTTCCTGCGACTCGTAGGAGCGCAAGGAGTCCCTTCGCTATTTTGCCTCTTTCCCACATACTTGCCTAATTCATAGGCAAAAGCTAATAGGAGTTCCATCCATGGCCAAAGAACAGCAATACGGCGACAACCCAATCGCTCAGCGGAAAACGGATCAATATAAAAAAGAGTATGTCCAAGGTTTTGTCCAGAAATGGGATGCTCTAATTGATTGGGAGGCTCGAGCCTCAAGTGAAGGCGACTTTTTCATACGAATTCTCCAGGAGCGTGGGGTCAAGCGAGTCCTAGACGTGGCCACAGGGACTGGATTTCATTCCATACGGCTGCTTCGTGCAGGGTTTGACGTGACTAGTGCTGATGGTAGCCCCGAAATGTTGGCTCAAGCCTTTGAAAATGCGAATCAGGCTGGATTTATCATGCGAACCGTTCATGCGGATTGGCGATGGCTAAGCCGTGATATACACAATAAGTTCGATGCGGTGATTTGTTTAGGGAACTCCTTGACGCATCTCTTTTCCGAGCAGGACCGTCGTAAAGCCTTAGCCGAATTTTATACGGCTCTCACGCATGATGGCGTTCTTATTCTTGATCAGCGCAACTATGATGGGATTTTGGATAACGGCTTTACTTCGAAGCATGTGTATTATTACTGCGGCGATAATGTGAGCGCGAAGCCAGAATATGTTGACGAAGGTCTTGCGCGATTCGAATACCAATTCCCAGATGGCTCGCAATATCACCTCAATATGTATCCGCTTCGAAAAGAATATACTCGTCGTCTTATGCATGAAGTAGGGTTTCAGCAAATTAAAACGTACGGGGATTTTCAAGAAACACATAAAGTAGAAGATCCAGATTTTTTTGTGCATGTTGCGGAAAAACTGTATAGAAATGAGGACCGGACACAAAGCACGGTCCAATCAAATGCCTACTCACAAGCTGTTGATACGGCCAGAGATTATTATAATAGTTCAGATGCTGACCGGTTTTATGCCACCATCTGGGGCGGAGAAGATATTCATGTTGGTCTCTACGAAAAGGATGGCGATACGATTTCAGAGGCGAGTCGGCGAACCGTCGAAAAAATGGCATCCTTAGTTTTAGGGATAGATCAAAAAAGTCGAGTGCTTGATATTGGTTCTGGGTATGGTGGATCTGCGCGTTTTTTAGCCAAAACCTACGGCTGTCAAGTCGGGTGCCTGAATTTAAGCGAAATACAAAATAAGCGAAATCGTGAGCTCAATAACATACAGGGTATGAGTCTTACCATTAACGTGGTTGATGGAAGTTTTGAGGATATTCCACTACCTGACGGGTCTGTTGATGTTGTTTGGTCCCAGGATGCGATTCTCCACAGTGGGGACAGAAAGCGTGTCATAGAAGAAGTTGTTCGGGTCTTAGCAAAGGGTGGTCAATTTATCTTTACCGACCCGATGCAGAGTGAAGGCTGTCCAGCATCTTCATTGAAGCCAATTTTAGATCGTATTCATCTCGACTCTCTAGGTTCGATTCCGTATTATCGAGCCATTGCAACAGAGTTGGGCCTAAAAGAGGTCCAGATTGTAGACCTCTCTGAACAATTAGCCAACCATTACGGTCGAGTTCTCAAAGAAGTCAATGCAAATCGCAATACGCTTATTCAGGTCTGTAGTGAAGAGTATGTTGAGAAAATGAAGGAAGGGTTGCAGCACTGGATTGAGGGTGGAAATGCTGGGCACCTTACGTGGGGAATTCTCCATTTTCAGAAGGTATAGTATTCAAAGAAGCATAAAGAGAAAACGCCCTCTCACGTTTTGTGAGAGGGCGTTTTTTTATATGGGAACAGCCTCTATAGCCGTTTCAGTTATACCGAATCGCTAGAATACCAAATTGCTAAATTTTGATATTCACTACGTCATAAGATCAATTGCTGTTGCTGTGAGAAATTCCATGCGGGTATAACCTTCCAATATTTGAAAGTGAGTCATTGCGCGTGGTTAGTTGATATGCCCAGCTGGAGCTTATTTGGATTCGCTATAAACGTACGACCCATGCAAGGGAAGGTTATCGTTCTATTTTCAGCTCTTTAGCGGGTTTCGCAAAATCTCCAGATGTTCCAAAGCGTCCCTCTAAGCCTAAAACATTTGATGTATCTGTATATTCAGGGTCTTGCGATGATTCTTTCTCTTCCACATCAGGCTCCCAACCTAACTTCTCAAGCGTTTCACGTACAACATTTTTAAGTGCGCCGGATGCGGTCATTCGGGTTGAAGCAAAGGCGAGGACTCGTTCGCTCTCTTTGCCGACCTTTGAGAGATCCGGGTCATGTAAAAAGGAAACGAGAGGTTCTATGGCATTATCTCCAATAAGGACGAGGGATGCGGCAGCATAGTCACGTAAGACAATATCTTTAAGAAGTAAAATCAAATCAGGAATAACTTTCGGATGGCGGAAATGCCCTAAGGCTGTTGCGGCAGCCTCTTTAATGAGTTGGTCTTCACTAATAATGCATCCCGGCGTTGGCCTGCCTTCTTGATGAATACCTTTGCCTTTCAGAGCATCAAGTACGGCTGGAAGGGCACGCGGATCGCCAATCATGCCGAGTGAAGCAATCGCATGTCGTTTGACCGTCCCGTCTTTCATAGTTTCAAGTAAGCCGTCGACTGCAGTAGGGTCCCCAATATTGCCTAGGGCAATGGTGGCATCTTCTCGAACAGCTCGATCTGGGTCTTTGAGTAGCTCAATCAAAGCCTCAACGACACGGCTTTCTTTGACCCAGGCCCGGCCTATTTGATAGTCGGTCGTCATACCGCCAAGCGCTCGCACACCATGGCAGCGCACGACAAAATGTGGATCCTTGAGGGTTTCAATCAACGCTCCAACTGATGGTGCGCCAATTTTGACTAATGCTGTTCCAGCCGTTTCTCGAACAATCTTTGATGTGTCTTTAAAAAGTTTGATAAGTGGAGGAATACCTTGGGGGTCGCCGATTTTCCCTAACGCTTCTGCAGCCGCACTCTTCACGGCTCCGTCGCGATCCCGACAGGCTAGGGTCAGTCCTTTTATGGCTTGAATGTCTTTAATTTCTCCGAGTACTTTTGCCGCCTGTTCCCGCACTCTCCATCTCGTGTCCTTAAGACACGTTAATAATTGTGGGGAAACTGATTGACCAATTGAGGCCATGGCTTGGACAGCCTCACTCTGAACTTCCATCATATTGTCATTAAACAAAGTGATGAGTCCATCGATGGCATTGGGTCCCCCAATTTTGGCGAGTGCCCATCCTATTTGGACTCGGACAGCCCAATAGTCATCTTCAATGGCTGCCAAGAGCGGCTCAAGGGTCGCAGGGTCACCCAGTGTTGCAAGCGCTTTGGCCGCTTCTTCGCGAGTGACATCATCAACGTCTTCTAGAGCTTCAAGCCAATCTTGCGCGGTCTGTGTCATCGTGATTCCTTTTATATCGTTACGGAGATTTGTCAGTAATAATCAGGGTCTTGCGGGTAAGGCTGGGTGTGGCTGCATGTCACTGTCAGCTTTTGGGTTCCTCGACCTTGTACACATTGATCAAGTGACTTGTCGTAATCTAAGGTGCCTGACAATGTGACTTTGAAGAAGAAACTAAAAGTGTAGGTTCCAAATTGATATTTTCCGGGTTTGAGTTCAAGGGTTTTGACTTCTTCAGTCGAATACGCGACGTTACTTGCCGGATCCATAATCGAAATGAGCGGTGTAATACCTGGGACCTGCCACTTGGTAGGCGGATGAAGTGCGCTTGGATCAACCGTCATGGTGAATTTTCGAAGTAAAGGATTCGTCGGTTCCGATGCCAACCCTACTGAGCTGATAAAAAGACAGCTTGCTACGAGCAGGACAGAAATGCTCACGATACCCGATCGTGACAATCGATGAGAATGAGTGATTTTAATATAGGCCTTCAAGTTCATTTTCCGTTGTTCGGTGTTCAGGTATGGTTTCAAAAATTTCATCAACTGCATGACTCTCCCACTCGGTATGGGTTTTGAGCCCAAGGGCATATAAAATAGTGGCTCCTGTATCTAGTAGCGAAACGGGGCTTTCAATGGTGTAGCCCTTTTTTACATTTACACCGGAAACGATCCATGGAACAGTATGGCTGAGGGCTTCCGACGCACTTGTTTTTTGGGGACTGCCGTTCTTCCCTGGGCTTGATGATATTCCTGCATTTAAGCTTGTCACGAGAAACATGGTTTTATCTAAGGCCTGAAGTTCTTGGTAGTTTTCTTGAATTTTCCCAATAGCCTTGTCAATTTCACGAATTGAGGTTTTATACGCATCAGAATCCCATCCATGCTTTTGCCCGCTTCTGGAAGCTGTTGGCATGTGAACCAATAGCAAATTGGGAACAGCAATCAGTCGAAACCCATGTCCTTTGTCGCTCGTCACTTTCTTCAAGTAGTCGCGAATGTAAATCGAAATGGTATTCGGATTACAGAGGGGTTTTGCAATACCGCATGTCTGCGAGTCGACGTAAATTTCCGGACGCGAAAGCTGGTAAAAACGTTCATCCATAAAAAAGACCGCGCTGTCTCGTCCGCCGGCAAGATCCATATAATCAAATACCGTTGGAGCGCGAAGAAACGAGCGGGCGAAGTCGTACTCTTCCCAATCTGAAGTAATCCGATGTTTGCTGATTGGAAGTCCTGTGAGGAGCGAAGCCATCGTTGGAACGGTCAACGGCGGAGTCAGAGACTCTGCCGACCATGTAACAGCTCCTTCGTTGGCAAGCGACTCCAGCGTGGGCATTGCGCCTGATTGCACGGCATCCTTGTTAATGCCTTCTAACACAACCAAGATCACATGATCGGGTTGTTTGGCTTCTATCGGAGAAAGAACGTTTGTGATTGTGAGGAGAAAAGCGGTAAAGGCCCAGGAAAGCTTATAGATTGTTGGTCGATACTGAGCGGAAAGCGTTAAGAAAGTCTTGAAGTTCATGACTCATTCATCCAGAAAGAAAAAATGTATGGAATAATGACGGAAAACTCTCAACCTTAGCATGTGAATTTTCAAGCGGTCAACTGACTGTAAGGCTGGTAAACAGGACGATGATCTCAGGGAGAATTTCCTTATCTGGACTGAGAAATCGTTGTCTCCCCATTGCGTAGAAACGTCTGTTCAGGTTAAGAGAGAACGCTGATACTTATGATACCTATCGTGAAGGACGAGTCCTATGCCGCAAGATAATAATTTTCAACATGCCAAGTATTCTCGCTCTAATCCTGGAGAGCGAGTTGCATACCCGGTGTTTCACGAAGGTGAATGCTACGAGAGCCCTGAGTGGTGTGTCTCTATGGGACAGATGGCAAAACGAATAAGTGAGTCCGGTGTTCGGGGCATGCTATTTGTGAGTGGGCTTCCCTATGACGATCTCTTTGGCGTTGGCCGCCTTGATGAAGTGGGTGGACTCAAGCGAGGGTATTCCAGAGGAATTCCCGGGATTGAATCGTTACTCACTCTTCTTCGACCAGCTTCCAATCAGATAGTGAGCGCAAGTGATACTCTGAAGCCTCCCTTGACGAATTCCCCGGAGGTGCAGAAGGCTGTCGATCTGATCGCGAAGGATATTGGGAACTTTTCTTCAGAGTCTGTAGCTATATTTCAACAAGCTATTGATCAGTGTGATCAAAAAGAAAGCCGTTTGCGTCTTGGTCGTTACGTCTGGTCAAGCCAAAACCATCATTTTGGTCGAGTCAAAGCGGCATTTGCTCTCATCGAATTTCTTGACCACTGGGCTCAAGAGCTTTCTTTGTTGGCCAACGAACGGCTTGTGGTCCATGCGCACGGCCATGCGGGGCAGGTTCTGAGTCTTGTCTCGAATTTAATTGCCCCAGGTGAATCATCAAATCGCCAAATATTATTTCAGGTTCTCGCCGCCCATTATGAACGGACACAGGATGCAGAAGTCAGAACTGACCGGCTTGAAACACTGTATCGCAAGCTGACGGAACAGCCGTTTCTGGGCGGAGCCGTGTTAGATGTCGTGACGTACGGCACACCGGTACGCGGTGGTTGGGAGGTCGAAGGGCTTGGCCATTTACTGCATTTTGTGAACCACAGGCCTGTGAGAGGTGATGGGAAGCAGTGGTTAGCAAAAATGGAATTGCCGCAGATTGCCTGGGAGCTTCCATTGGTCTCGGGAGGAGATTATGTTCAACAGTTAGCTGTGGCGGGAACAGATATCGTCCCTGAATTGCCGCAAGATGAACTCGTTAACCAAGAATTAGGTGAAATCGTCGAACCGTATGATGGTTTCGAGCGGTGGTTGGAATGTGCTCGTCGTGGGACGCGATGTCAGAATGATGGAAAATGTCTCTTGGTAGATTATCAAGTCGATGGGGAAGCCTCACCGCGGGCACATTTATACGGGCATGCTTGCTATACAGAGAAGCGGGCGATGTTATTCAATACCTCAGAGCTTGTTAATCAATTGTGTTAAACAGGGAGACCCTGCTCACTTTATCGATGAACCCTGCGTTACCGCTATTTTCTTATTTTGTCAGAAAATAATAAATAGGCAAGCTAATAATTGTTAATAAAAACAATAGCTTATATGTATTAGGCCAATTGAACTATTAGAGAACAGTCTAAAGACACATTGATTCTTACGAAAACCCTATGGTATCCCTACGTTCTTTGTCTGACGGGTCAATAACTATAGCTTATACAATTAATTTCCATTTGTTAGTGATTAAAGACTGCCGCCGCGTAAAAAGGACGTATCAAATGTCGGAAGATTATACCCGCTTGGATTTACTGGCAATGATTGACGTTTTATCTTACGTATTGGATATCAACATTGTGCAAGTTGACGCTTTATCGTTTCGGTATAACTGAAACGGCTATAGGTCAAACGATAACGATATGGTGCATTTCTTATGATTGTTGGCGTTCCAAAAGAATCTTACCCAGGCGAGCATCGAGTTGCCTTAGTTCCAGGCGTTCTAGAATCTCTGAAAAAGATTGATCTCGAGGTCTTGGTTGAAAAAGGGGCTGGCGAAGAAGCTGGTTATCCTGATTCAGCCTTCACAGATAAAGGTGGAAAGATTGCCGAGACTCGTGCTCAAGTTTTTGAGGCCGCTGACTTTATTGTCCAATTGCGATTATTGGGAGCCAATCCTGATCAGGGGCAGAATGATCTGTCTTTGATTCGGACCGGACAAATGATCATTGGTATGGCCGAAGCGTTAACCGAGCCACAATCTGTGAAAGCTCTCGGTGAGCGTGGTGCATTGGTCTTTGCCATGGAGTTGATGCCTCGAATTACCAGAGCCCAGAGCATGGACGTCTTGTCTGCAATGGGCACAGTCGCAGGATATAAGGCGGTGATCTTAGCCGCAAACTCTCTTCCCAAAATGTTTCCAATGCTGATGACGGCTGCAGGGACTGTTACCCCTGCCAGAGTGCTGATCATTGGCGCTGGCGTTGCAGGGCTGCAGGCCATTTCTATGGCACGTCGGTTGGGGGCCGCGGTTGAAGCTTATGACATTCGGCCTGCCGTAAAGGAACAGATCCTTAGTCTTGGGGCTAAATTTGTTGAATTACCAATTGAAACCAAGGATGCAGAGGATAAGGGTGGGTATGCAAAGGTTCAGGATGAGGCATTTTACCAAAAGCAACGAGAATTATTGGCTCGAGTGATCGCTTCGAGTGACGTCGTGATTTCCACCGCCGCTGTCCCTGGGAAAAAAGCTCCAGTGCTTGTAACGGCTGATATGGTGGCGGGTATGAGTCCTGGATCAGTTATTGTGGACCTAGCAGCTGAACGAGGTGGAAATTGTGAGTTGACGAAGCCTGGTCAGGTTATTGTGGCAAATGGCGTTACGATACATGGACCGGAAAACTTGACAAGCACGGTTCCCTTCCATGCGAGCCAAATGTATGCGAAAAATATTGCAACCTTTTTACAGCATCTTGTGAAAAAAGGTGAATTGAAGATTGATATGGATGATGAGATCACAAAAGGGACGTTACTGACCCGTGATGGTGAAGTCATTCATCAACAGGTTCGAGAAGCGCTAGGTCTATCCGTTAGTTCTTAAATCAAATAGGTAAGGGGTTTCGTACGATGGAAATGTTCATCATGGCTTTCACAATTTTCGTGCTCGCCATCTTCGTGGGATTCGAAATTATTACGAAAATCCCACCGACTCTTCATACACCTTTGATGTCAGGGTCGAATGCCATTTCAGGAATTACGCTGGTCGGAGCTGTCCTGTCGGCCGGTGAACAAGTCACGACTCTCACCACAATTTTAGGCGTTTTGGCGGTTATTTTTGCGACGATTAATGTTGTTGGTGGTTTTATGGTCACTAATCGTATGCTTTCAATGTTTAAAAAGAAATAGTACGCGAAACGTTTTTGTGAATAATAAGGAATAATCTACATCTCATGTCTGGCGTCCTCATCAATATTGGCTACTTGATTGCTTCTGTCCTCTTTATTTTAGGGTTGAAAGGACTCACCCATCCTCGTACGGCTGTCCGTGGAAACCTCCTTGGTGCCACAGGAATGTTCGTTGCCGTTGTCTTAACCCTCGCCAATCAGCGAATCGTTAGTTATGAAATGATTTTGCTAGGGATTGTGATTGGTGGAGCAATTGGAGCTGTTCTTGCGATAAAAATTCAGATGACCGAAATGCCTGAACTGGTGGCATTATTTAATGGATTTGGTGGGATCGCCTCGGTTTTGGTGGCTGGAGCCGCATTATTTGAAAGTGCGCAGGGAACAGATGTTCCTATCATTCAGTTAACCATTGCTATTGCCGCATCTGGGCTTATAGGAGCGGTGACATTTTGGGGAAGTCTCGTTGCATTTGGAAAATTAAAAGGCCTGGTCAATGAAAATGCCTTTTTGTTTTCCGGACAACAAGTCATCAATGCGGTGCTTGCCCTAGTGACGTTGTCGTTTGCTGTGTGGGTAGTAGTCGATCCAACAAGTTATGTGGCCTACTGGGGTCTTGTTGGTACCGCGTCGATTCTCGGCGTCTCGCTGGTCATGCCGATTGGTGGTGCTGACATGCCTGTTGTTGTGGCGTTGTTGAACTCATATTCTGGTTTGGCGGCGGCGGCAAATGGTTTTGTTCTGTCGAATAACGTGTTGATTATCACTGGGTCGTTAGTGGGCGCATCTGGCCTGATTTTGACACAGATCATGTGTAAGGCCATGAACCGGTCGTTGACGAATGTTTTATTCGGTGTACTAGCTCCAGTTGGCGGTGGACCGAGCGCTGATGATGTGTATGCAGGAAAAGTTAAATCAGCTTCCCCGGAAGAAGTGGCATTGCTTTTCGACGCGGCTCGCCGTGTTGTGATCGTCCCTGGATACGGAATGGCCGTATCTCAGGCTCAGCATCCTGTCGCAAGCTTGGCCGCTCTTCTTGAAAGTCGCGGTGTAACCGTGGAGTATGCGATTCATCCAGTTGCTGGACGAATGCCAGGGCATATGAATGTACTTCTTGCCGAGGCCGACGTACCGTATGAATCGCTAAAAGACATGGATGAAATTAATGAAACCTTTGACCAAGTTGATGTGGCCTTAGTCATTGGAGCGAATGATGTCGTCAATCCAGTGGCACGTACTGATCCTTCTAGTCCAATAGCTGGAATGCCAATTATTGATGTCGATAAAGCCAAGACCGTTGTGGTAATCAAACGAAGTCTCAGCCCTGGTTTTGCTGGTATTCCAAACCCGCTTTTTGCCCTCGATAATTCGTTGATGATGTTCGGTGACGGTAAGAAAATGGTTCAGGATATGGTTGCATCGCTAAAAGATAACTGAGCGTTATTTATTAGTCTAAGTTATTGAAAAGTAATGATTTATTTAATTTTTTAAAATTAAGATTTGACTCTTGCTAGGGTCATGATGGCGTGGTAAAGTAAGGTCCTTGGTTATTAAACTTTAAGAAAAATTAAGGCTGAAATCATGGAAGTCAGAGTCATTAACAACAATGTCGAGAAAGCTCTCAAAGTCGCAAAAAAGAAATTAGCCGCCGATGGTCTCTTTAGAGAATTAAAAGCCCGAAGATTTTATCAAAAACCAAGTGTGAAACGAAAAGCCAAAGAACGCGAAGCTGCGAGACGTCGTCAAAAGTGGTTATCAAAGCACCGAGTTTTTTAAGTTCTATTTTTTCTTTCCAGGTATTTTTACCTAATATACTTCCTGCTACTCGTTTTTCCTCTAGTTTTTTACTCTAAATCTCGAAATCTGTTCCATAATGACAGATCAAGATATCCACGCTGTCGTACGTATTGTGATGCAGGAAGTGCGGCAGTGGCCTGCGGCACTCTTAGGAGAACTGGCTGCAGCCTCGGCTTCTCCATTTCAAATATTAATTGCCTGTGTGCTAAGTCTTAGGACAAAAGATCAAACCACAGAAGAGGCTGCACGTCGCCTTTTCTCTCTCGCAAGTACTCCTACTCAGATGAATCAGCTGAAGTTGGCAACGCTCGAACAGGCTATATATCCTGTGGGTTTTTATCGCACGAAATCAAAGCAAATTCTTGAAATTTGTCAAAGACTTATCACTGTTTATCAAGGGAATGTTCCAGATTCGATTGAGGAGTTACTCACACTTAATGGAGTCGGACGAAAAACGGCAAATCTCGTCGTGACGGTCGGTTTTAGTAAGCCTGGTATCTGTGTTGATATACATGTTCATCGTATTTGTAATCGATGGGGATACACGAGAACTCAAAACCCAAAAGAAACAGAATTGATGTTAAGAAAAAAGCTCCCTCGTCGTTACTGGATACACTTCAATGATCTCCTCGTGCGATTTGGACAAAATCTCTGCAGGCCCACTTCACCTCTCTGCCGTAGCTGTCTTCTCTATGAAAAATATTGTGACAGAGTTGGTGTAACCTCTTTTCGATAGTACAAGACCCCACCCACATCTCCATTTCCATCATTAAAATAGTCTGTAACATGCATGTTTATGAATGTTACGAAGTTCTTCCGATGTTACCTTTTCGTATCATTTGGGATTTTTGTAAGTTGTTTATTTTATTGCTATTTTTTTGAGTCCTGTTAATTTAAAATAATTTCATTACTAAAACTCCACGTTAGCTAATTTTATTTTGATTAGATTTCCATTGAATGGATAATATGTATTTCCATATTTATCAAATGTTTATGAGTTTATTTTCAAGTAATTTTGAGATGGACCGGATATTGCTCACTCAATGAACAGGTTATATTAGCCGTGATAATTCGATGTTCACATGCAACGTATTGAAATGAAAAGTAAAACTACAAAGGAGGTGATAACTCGTTCAAGGTTTATCGTGAGAGATGCAGTATCACTTGGGCCGAATGTTCGGTCGTTAATTTAGGAGGTGCATGCAATGTTTCTTTCTAGACGGCAATTTTTAAAAGTCTCAGCGGGCACGGTGGCCGCGGTGGCATTGGCGGATAAGGCATTAGCCTTAACGGCCTTGCAGCCGGTCATTGAAGTGGGCAACCCTCTGGGCGAGTATCCGGACCGGTCGTGGGAGCGGGTCTATCACGACCAGTATCGCTATGATTCCTCATTTACCTGGTGTTGTTCGCCCAACGATACG
>BQIU01000079.1 GCA_021603905.1 Nitrospirales bacterium | reverse complement strand
TCCCCTTGTTCTTTTTTCATGTCCATCTTCTCATCCATCCCACTCATCTCCATGGTGCCCATATCCATCTCGCCCATCTGTGCCTGTTCCATTTTGACCCCGCCCATTCCCAACGCGCCCATCATGTTACTCGTGGACATGAGTCGGCTTTCTGAATCCAGCAAAAAAGTCCCTGACGTGACAATGCGCTCCCCTTCTTTCAGTCCATTGGTCACCTCAAAAAAGGAACCGACCTTTGGTCCGAGCGTGACCTCTCTCGGTTCAAACATCCCTTTCTCTTGTGCGACAAACACGACTTGTCGAAGCCCCGAGTCCAGCACGGCCTGGTCCGGTATGGCCAGGCTGGAACCTCGATCTACTTGGATGCGGACCGTGCCATACATGTCTGGTTTCAGCCGAACCTGAGGATTGGAGAATTCCAAGCGCACCTGCACCGTGCGGGACTCTTTGTTGAGATAGGGGTAGATATAGGTCACACGTCCGGAAAATGTTTCTCCCGGAAAGGCTTCCAGGGTGAGGGTCGCTGATTGTCCTGTCTGGATAAAAGGCAGTTCATATTCATACACGTCAGCCTGAACCCAAATCGTGGACAGGTCCGCAATCGTATACATCGTCATCTCAGGTTTGACGAACATGCCCTGAAAGGCAGTTTTGTCGATGATGTATCCCTTCATGGGGGAATAAATCGTTACGGAAGTCGCGGGCGTTCCTCGAACCTCCAAGTCCTCGATCTGGTCATCCGTAAACGTCCAGAGGCGTAACCGATCGCGGGCGGCATCAACAACGTGATCGGCTTGCTGAAGAACCTCCGGAAGTGGGCTCTGTTGTATGTTGTCAACGGCCTGCAAAGCCAGAACATATTCTTCCTGGGTGGCCACCAACTCAGGACTATAGAGCGTAAAGAGGGGCTGGCCTTTTTGAACGGGTTTCCCGGTGAAATCCACGTAGAGGTCTTCGATCCACCCTGAAATCCGAAGATTGACATGAGCAATGCGCTGTTCGTTATATGTGACCCTCCCAACGGCTCGAACCGTCGTGGACAGGTGACGCTTCTCCACCAGCACTGTTTGTACACCAATCATTTGTTGTCTGAGGGGGGACACCGTTGGCGAGGCTTGAGCAGACTCTGTATTAGAGGGACCTGACATGGCCTTCATTTCCATGCCTGCCATCTCCTGCATGTTATGCCCGTCAGGAGGAGAAACCTCTGAGAGAGCTGGTTGGTATTGGGGCGTGAACTTCTTGTTTATCCACCAACCGCCTCCAACAACGAGGACCATTCCGACGGCTATCGCCACCCAATGGATCGGACTCAGTGAGCGTGGTTGTATCTTCATGAGGACACCTTCCTTTTCACAATTCCGTCCCGACGACTCGTTCCAGTTTTGCCAGCAATTGTTCCCAATCAACTAACGCTCGGACAAATTCCAACTGATAGGTGAGCAAGGCACGATCAGCCTCAATGAGATCCAAAAAGTCGGTGCGATCTGTGCGATACGCGGCCATAGCCGCCCTCAACGTGAGCTTGGCCTGAGGCAGAACGGTGGTCTTATACAGGTCGAGAACTTTTCTCTTTGCCTCTCTTTGCGCCATGAGGTCTTGAATCTGGAACCGTGTCCGGTTTTCCAACGTTCTTTTTTTAAACTGTGCGACTTCCCGGTGCGCCATGGCTTCTCGCACGCCAGCGTCATATTTGGGTTTCGTCCAAAAGGCAAAGGGAATATTAAGCGTGACATTTCCACCAAACCCATCATCCGTATTGAAGTTTTGCCAGCGTTGCAGCTCCACTCGCAGTTTCGGATAATACTGGAGACGGGCCAGTTTGGTTGCCGATGCGAACTGGGCGACAGCCAGGTCGACTTCTCGGAGCTCGGGCCGCTGGCGAAGAGCCTGCTCCTGGAGTTGCTCAATGGTCAGGATCATGGGCCGGGTCACCGGCTTGCGCGGAATGCCGAGAGGAGCCAGAGGGTTACGGTCCAGGATGGTGTTCAAGTGCGCCTGGGCTGTCTGCCGGCGTTGCTCCAATATGGGTAGTCGTTGAAAGAGCTTCGCCAGCTCCACCTGGGCCTGCAGCACCTCCACCTGCGTTCCTTTACCGACGCGGAACTTGGCATTGGCAATTTTAAAGAACTGTTTGAGCAGCTTGATTTGCTCATGATGGATCTCAATGGCTGTGTGTGCAAAAAACAGTTCATAGTAGGCGACCTTGATGGCCATCGTGATCTCGCGCTCTTTGGCGGCCAAGCGCTGTGCTGCTCGGTCAGCTTCACGGGCAGCAATGTCCTCCTGCTGAGTTAATACTCCCGGAAAAGGGAATCGCTGGGCCAATCCGTAGATGGTCCTTTGGGACCTCGTTACATCCAGCGTCTCCGGAGTGTTCCAAAGCTGAATTTTCACTTCAGGGTCTTCCAGCGTTCGAGCTTGAGGAATCCGTTCCTTCATCGCCTTGACCTGCTCACGGGACGATGCCAACTCCGGATTGTTCTGAAGGGCCTCTTGGATCAACGGCCTTAATTCTAAGCTCTTCGCTTTTCGGGCAGGTTCCTCTGCTGTGAGAAAGCTAGGTATTCCAAGCAAGAAGGTGCTGAGCAAAAAGAGTTGCCCCCATAATATTTTTCCTCGTTGCATAGTGCTCTCCAAACTGAACCTGGCTCGGTCTTGCTCTTAATTTAAAAGAAGAGTGACGAGATATGGAAAAACAGGCTCGAAAATCTTTCCTGATACAACAGAAAGATTGGCTTTTAATCTGTTAACTCAGAAAATTAAGGGTGTGAAGGAAAAACGAGGAGGGTATCAAATACGAAAAACTGAAATGAGGACAAGGATATCCTTTGGGGGTGTAAGATGCCATCGTGTAGGTATGGGGAGAAATTGACTGGTTCTGACAGGATCCGGAACGAGAGAAGAAATGTTCCCAGCAAGAACCAAAGTGGAAACATCTGAGGAAGAAATATCTGGTCCGGATTGAACCGCGAGGGATTTAAACCCATCACAAAATTGCGAAGCTGGCTCTTCCCCAGGGGTGGTGCAATCACTCCCCTGGCTGACTTTCATGCCGCCATAAATCGGAACTAGGCAAGCATACGCATTGAAGCTGAGGGAGAGAAAGAGACCAACAAGAAAAACTATTAAAATTCTTCGTGAGGTTCTCATATTCTTTTTTATTATATTCCTGCTACGCTGCTTCGGCAAGGAAAAATGAAAGTTTCCAATTCACTCTATGTCGAAACCCTCGGCGAAATTATCTTCCCCCCCCCCCTTGACTCTCCACTTGGCTGGAGGGTTTATACTGAAAAAACATGAAGACTTTGTTCATTGGAACTATCGCCAAACGGGCGGGGGTGCCAGTTAAAACCATCCGGTACTATGAGGAGGTTGGATTACTTCCCCAAGCCGTACGCACTTCAGCAGGGTATCGGACTTATGCATTCCCTGTCATTGACCGCCTGATGTTCATTAAGAAAGCCCAAACCCTTGGCCTGACGCTTAAGGATATTAAATCCTTCTTAGATCTGGCTGACCGGGGACGTTGTCCCTGCGGCCATGTTCAACACACACTCAAGCAAAGTCTTCAAGGACTTCGTCAGAAGATTGCGGACTTGAGAGAGATCGAAAAGAAACTTGTGGGAGCCATGCGTCAGAAGTGTCCACCGGATTTCAAACCCAGCGGATCAGCTATCTGTCCTAAAATTCAGCGGCAACCTAAAAAAGGAGGGTGGTGAGATGAGTGAATCAAAGCGAGTTTCATTATGTCCAGCATGTGGGGCATGTCCTGAAGTTGTTCTCAACCAAAGTTCAGAAGAAGTTTTAATTGGAGAAGAAGGAAATCTTACCAAGCTAAATAAAACAGCCTGGAACACTTTGGTAGAAAAAATTCGTCTAGGAGAGTTGTCAGAGATGTGATTCGGAGACCCTATAAAACTTTAACCATTCGTGTTGGTTTTTTTGGTGTGTTTTTCCACAGTTTGTGGTAAGCTAAATTGCTGAGTTGGAGAGACCGATTAGATAAAAGTAAGGAATATTGGGTGAAGGAATTGCCTAACACATTTCTCCGGGTATGGTTGATTTTTTGGGTTATTACCCTACCCTTAGTGCATATCCATCCAGAAGCCGATCATGCCCATGGGATGTCGGGGCACGCACATGGGGGAACCTACCACACGGTTTTATCCACCACCCCAATTTGCGCATACGAAGATCATCAACATCATCATGATTCTTTTTCCCCAGGGGAACCGTTTGGAACTTCTGACTCTTCAACCCACCTTCCGCATGGTCTTGAGCACTCGGCCTACAGCTTTTCTGTTATCAATTCGTCGATAGATCCCATTCTTGAAGGAAGTGCGTCCTATCCCACAAGTGATGTAGTTGTTGCATGTGAAACGGAAACACCAAAGCTATCTTTTGTTTCCGCCATTGACACCTCCCCGCCGGCAACGCCATTTTCAAACTTAACCAACACCCTATCACCTCGAGCTCCTCCAGTTCTCTTCGTTTAATTCCTTTTGAGTCTCTGACTCGACCTTTCATCAGCACACTAAAATTGTATGAGTGGGGAAAATCATTTCTCCCTACTTTTTTCCTTTCTGTCTGAAATTTGTTCGAGTAAGGCTCGTTCACCACTCGGTGAATATGACAGAAAACGGGTCAGTGTCGTGAAAGAACGCTCGTAGAGTTTTCAAGGCAATTTTTACAATCTCCTGTTACTGGGGACTGACATGATGAATCAAAAATATTTTGGATGCCTCTTCCTTGTTTCCCTGTTGTGTAACATGCACGGTCCTCCCATCAATGCTATGGAGTCACTGACAGTCGAGCAGGCGGTAAAAACGGCTCTGGAGGGCAATCCCGATCTTCTGGCCGCCCGACAAGAGTTGGAAGTAGCCCGTGGTCGTGAAGTGAATGCCCGTCTCTTTAATCGGTTTAATCCAACCGTCAATGGCCAGGTCTGGAATCGGAATAATCCGGGCTCCGGCAATGTGACTGACTCGCAAGTGCTGCTGTCACAAGAAGTGGAGATTGCCGGGCAACGTGGGCTCCGAAGAGAAGCGGCCACTCGAATTGTGGCCCGAGTCGATGCCCAAGTCAAGGACCGCGAACGGCTCATCACCGGGCAAGTGAAGCGCGCCTTCTTCCAAGCTCTCACTTTGAAAATGCGCCTTGGATTAAGAAAGGAAATCGAGACGCTAAACCGGCGTATCCGCGATGCCTCTCAGGCGCGTTTCAAAGCCGGCGTGGCTCCGATCATGGAGTCCAACTTGGCGGAAATCCGCTATGGCCAGTCGCGGAAGGAAACATTCGTGGCCGAGGCCTCATTCCAAAATGCCCTGCTGGACCTCCGTCGGTTGCTGGGGTGGGAGCCTGATCGCTCGATCGAGTTGGGCGGCAAACTCCGGAATTCACCCAAGGCGGTTCCCTTGCCTGAACTGCTCCAACGTGCGCAAGCGCAACGGCCTGATCTCATTTCGGCGAAAAGGGAAGTGGCCCGGGTGGAAGCTGCCATGAGCTTGACGCGTCGACTCATCGTGCCGAATCCCACGTTTCAAGGATTCTATCAAACGGAGACTGAGGGGCCTGGGGGAGCAAGCAAGATGTTGGGTGGAGGGATTCGCATTCCCCTCCCCTTGTTCGATCGTAAGCAAGGCGAATTGGTGACACAGGGTGGAGAGCTCAATCGAGGCCGACACCAGGTCGTGGCCGTCACTCGGAATATCGAACGAGAAGTGGAAACGGCCTATCAAGCCTACGAAGCCGCTCGTCAATCGGTAGAGGTGTTTGAAGTGGAGGTGCTCGATCGAATCGAGGAAAATTTCCGGTTTATCGAGATTGCGTACCGGGAGGGGAAAATTGGGTTATTGCAATTGATCGTGGTGCAAGATGACCTGATTACCGCCCAACTGTCGTATGTGGATTCCCTGGGACAGTTCCGTACGGCAGAGACGAATTTAGCGCAAGCGGTTGGGGGGCAGCCTTAAGCAAGAGGAAGATTTATGAATAATTCAATGTGGAAATATGGGCTCATCCTATTCGTGCTCTCCGGTGTAGGCTGCCAGGAGAGCCCGACGGCTCCTTCAACTGAAGGGACCGTTACGAAACAAGAACAGAGGCATGCGCCCGATGAACAGGGCCATGAATCTGCCGAACGAGGGGGTGAGGAGCACTCCGACGAAATCACCGTCGCTCCCGAGGCGCTTGAAGGTCAAACCTTTCAGACGGCCGTTGTTGAACGACGAGTGGTCAGAGTAGCGATTCAGTCTACGGCTAATATCAAACCAAACGAGTATAAGCTGACCCATGTGAGTCCACGGATCGAAGGAAAAGCGGTCAAGGTTATCGCCGAACTCGGTGATTTGGTGAAGCCCGGCCAAATATTGGCGGTCCTCGACAGTATTAAGCTGGGTTCCAAAAAGTCCACCTTCCGACAAGCGCGAACCACCCTCCTCATTAACAAAACCAATTACGAACGAGAAAAACGGCTGTTCGAGCAAAAGATCTCGTCGGAAAAAGATTTTCTTGATGCCCGAGGGGCTTACCAGCAGAGTGTCGCGGCCTATCAAGCGGCGTTTGAAGCACTGGAAATGGTCGGACTGTCTCACAAGGACATTGAGGGGATTATCCAGAAAAAAGGGGGGCACCATCCCCTTTCATCTTTTTCTCTCAAGGCGCCCCAGGGTGGGACAATCCTGGCGCGGCATATTAGCCCGGGAGAAATGGTTACTCCCCGGGATAAACCCTTTACGGTCGCCGACCTGACGACGGTGTGGATTCTTCTCGACATCTATGAAAAAGACTTGGCTGGGGTTCGCGCGGGAGCCGATGTCCGCATTACCGTGGATGCCTATCCGGGTGAGACCTTTCATGGGGCGGTGGTGTATTTGGGAAATCTCGTGAATCCGGATACCCGAACCATTGAAGCTCGTGTGGAGATTCCCAACCCTGACGGTCGCCTGCGTCCAGGGATGTTTGCCAGAGCCTCAATCGCGAGTGCGGCCTCCCAAGGAACACAGGCTCTTGTTGTTCCACAAGACGCCATCCAACGCATTGAAGACAATTCTGTCGCGTTCGTTGAGGAAAAAGCAGGGACTTACACAAGAAGGATAGTGACCCTTGGATCGGCAGAGAATCGCCACGTCGCAGTTCTCACCGGGTTGAAGGAAGGCGAACGGGTGGTGACCAAAGGGTCGTTCTATCTTAAGTCTGTCATATTGGGAGAGAAACTCGGCGGGCATTCGCATTAACGGAAAGCTCCCACTAACGTTTTACCGGAAAGAAGACACGATGCGATGTTGAATCGAATCTTTGAGTTTTCTTTAGGCAATAGATTCCTCATTTTAGTTTTTGTGGCGTTGCTGGTCGCCGTGGGGGTGTATTCGATGACCGTCTTGCCCATCGATGCGGTCCCCGATGTCACGCCTAATCAGGTGCAAATTCTTACGAACGCACCGGGTCTCGGTCCGGTCGAAGTCGAAAAGTTTATTACCTTTCCAGTGGAAACAGCCATGTCGGGCCTGCCCGGGATCGAGTTGATTCGCTCGGTCTCGCGCTTTGGGTTATCCGCCGTCACCATTTATTTTGATGAAAGCATGGACATTTACTTTTGCCGGCGTCTGATCATGGAACGCTTGCCCCAAGCACGCCAAGCGATCCCTACAGGGTTAGGAACACCCGAAATGGGGCCTATTTCCACCGGCCTGGGAGAGATTTACCAGTTTGAGGTCAAGGGAGACGGGTATTCGCTTATGGAACTGCGGACCATCTTGGAATGGGATATCGCCTTTCAACTCCGCTCGGTTCCCGGAGTGATCGAAATCAATACCTATGGTGGAGAACTCCAGACTTATGAAATCCAGCTCGATGCATCGAAGCTTGTGTCCTATGAGTTGGCCATCGGGCAAATCTTTGAGGCTCTTGAGCAGAACAATGCCAATGCAGGCGGATCGTACATTGAACATGCGCAGGAGCAATATTTAATCCGTGGAGAAGGGCTTGTCCAAACCCTTCGAGACATCGAAAATATCGTGGTCGCCACCCGGAATGATGGCACGCCGATTTATATCCGGAATCTCGGCAAGGCCCGGTTCGCTCCCATGGTTCGTCAAGGAGCGGTCACCCGAGATGGAAAAGGTGAGGCCGTCACCGGCATCGTCATGCTGCTGATCGGGGAGAATGGGCGGGTCGTCGTCAATCGGGTCAAAGAGAAACTTAAACAGATCCAACAATCCTTACCCGAAGGCGTCATCATTGATCCCTATTATGACCGGACCGATTTGGTCCGCAAGACTATCACTACCGTTGCCACGAATCTTACAGAGGGAATGATCCTCGTGGTGGCTGTCCTGCTGTTGCTCTTAGGGAATCTCCGGGGAGGACTGATTGTGGCCGTGGTGATCCCCTTATCCATGTTGGTGGCCTTTACGGGAATGGTGACTGCGAAGATTTCCGGGAACCTCATGAGTCTAGGGGCGATTGACTTCGGACTCATTGTCGATGGAGCGGTCGTCATGATCGAAAACATCGTCCGGCATATCGCCATTCAGCAAGAAAAGACAAAACATTCTGCTCGGATGACGGCCGAGGAGATGCACCGGATCGTCCAAGAGTCGGGTCGGGAAGTGTTGCGTCCTATTTTCTTCGCCGTGGGAATTATCATCATTGTCTATTTGCCCATTCTCACCTTGCAGGGCATTGAGGGGAAGATGTTTGTTCCCATGGCCATGACCGTCATTTTTGCTCTGGTCGCTTCGCTCGTGTTGGCGTTTACCCTGACCCCAGTCTTGGCAAGTTTATTTCTGCGGAAGGGGGTGAAGGAAGAGGAAACCTGGATTATCCAGCAGGTCAAACGAATCTATCGCCCCATTCTTTCCCGAACCATGCATCACCCTCTCATCACTGGTGGGGTGGCCGCCGCCCTGTTTGCTGGTAGCTTGGGTGTGGCCTCTTTTATGGGCGCAGAGTTTATCCCTAAACTGGATGAAGGCTCCATTGCCCTTCAAGCCTGGCGCTTGCCAAGTGTTTCCCTTGAGGAATCCGTGAGAAACACCACCCGCATTGAACAGGTTCTCAAACAATTTCCGGAAGTGACTTCTGTGATTTCCCGAACCGGGCGGCCAGAAATCGCCACCGATCCCATGGGGGTGGAAATCAGCGATATCTATGTGTTGTTGAAACCAAAGGAGGAATGGACCACAGCCGGGACGAAGGAGCAGCTCATCCAGGCCTATGACGCGGCCCTGAAAAAGGCGGTGCCGGGAACCAAGTTTAGTTATTCGCAACCCATTGAGCTTCGGGTTCAAGAGCTGATCGCCGGGGTTCGCTCCGAAGTTGCCATCAATATTTTTGGGGAGGATATGAACCAACTGAAGGAAATCGGTGATGCGGTCGTCCAAGTGGTTTCCCAGGTGCCAGGGGCCGCAGACACGAAGGCGGAACAGGTCGCAGGCCTGCCCTATCTCCGGGTGATCATCGATCGAGAGGCGATTGCCCGCTATGGGATCAACGCTTCGCAGATTCTCGATACGGTCAGAGCCATGGGTGGGCGTACCGTCGGTCAAGTGGTCAAAGGCAATCGCCGGTTTTTTATTCAGGTTCGATTTAGCCCGAATGATCGAAAGAGCTTAGACCGGATTCAAGATATTCGGGTCGCTGATCCTCAGGGCCGTCTGATTCCGATCAGTCAACTCGCTGCCATCAAAATTGAGACGGGCCTTGCGCAGATCAGCCGGGAGAACATTCACCGGCGGTTGGGTGTGGAAACAAATGTGCGCGGCAGGGATTTGGCCCGGTTTGTCGCCGACGCGCAACAGGCCGTTGAGCAACAGGTGAAGCTGCCTGAAGGCTATTGGATCGAATGGGGAGGACAATTCAAGCAATTGCAGCGAGCTTCCCTACGATTGGCCATTGTTGTGCCGTTAGCGCTCTTTTTGATTTTCGTGTTGCTCTATACCACCTTCAATTCCGTGAGGCCAGCCCTTCTTATTTACTTAAATATTCCTTTGGCCGCGACTGGTGGAATTTTCGCTTTGGCGATTCGCGGCATGCCGTTTTCAATTTCCGCCGGTGTGGGATTTATTGTGTTGTTTGGCATCGCGGTTTTAAACGGAGTGGTGTTGATGTCGTATGTCTTGGACCTTCGCAAACAAGGCTATTCGGCAGAGGAAGCCGCTTCACATAGTGCGTTAGTCCGTATCCGCCCCGTGCTTATGACGGTATTAACAGACATTATCGGATTTTTGCCCATGGCCATTTCAACTTCCGCCGGGGCTGAAGTGCAGCAACCACTGGCCACCGTGGTGATCGGCGGTCTGTTCACGTCCACGGCTTTAACCCTTCTGGTGTTGCCAACGCTCTATGTGTGGGAGGAACGATGGCGAGAGTCGTGGAAAGGAAGGCGAACAGAACCATTGACCACTTCGGACCAGTCCAATGAAAGCATTTAATGCTCTGCTCGAGGGTGATCGCGTGAAAGTGTGGGAGCCATGCACGAGGGGATGCCCGTAACGGGATGGGGAATCGGTCTCCTGTTTATGATTGAGCTCTGGATCCTGGGCATCTTGTGGATTGTCTCTTATGTCATTTATTTCATTGTAGAGATGAGTGGTGGAGCAAAAGGAAAGGGTCTGTATCGCAAGAAACGAAGGCGGCATTAAAGAAGCGAAAATTTTATAAGAAGTTCAAATGAACAAATCTCTGACAAAATATCAGAGAAGGACTTTCCAATTATTTGATGTAAAGAGAAATGGTCGGTAAAATGAATTTCTAAAGGAAGTCCTACTCAATGAAAAATAAACGCGCCTTTCTGGCCACCCTCATGGCCGTTGTACTCTTCTTTACGGGCTTAAGTGCGTACGCTTGCCTGGTACCCATAAACGACGATGTGTCTTCTATTCTGGGCCTTGACTGCCCAAGACCCAGTGAAGATGTGGCGCAGCCGTTTTGTGATACTTTTAAAATGGGTGTTGTTCACAAAACTCCAGAAGTAACCCCAACCACTGCAAGTGATATTATGCCAACTTGCGAGGACTCCTCTCTCGTGTGTGGCCTCAAAGTTGCGAGTGTGCATCACGGTGCTACCCCTTTTGGCGCTTATGCCCCTTCTCCCGACATTCTTCTTCTGATCTCTGTCCTTCGCATTTGATACCACGTCACCTCGACCTGGTTATCCACTAAGCCCCCAATCCAAAATTCTTAGAGCCAATTCTTTTGATGGCGGGGAAAACCGACTGCCTTTCAGGGCAGGACCCCTTAGTGGAGGTTTTGGAATGTAAAAGGTATGTCACGTTTGGCGAAAACGACGAGATGGACACATGGAGAGGTGGTTCGGCGAAACCTAAGGCAGATTTTCTGTAAACTGTCGGCGAGCTTATTTAAAAGAAAGAGCGTGCGATGAGAAAGAATCGTTGGTTGTTCCTACTGATTATCCCATGGCTATTTGGCGGAGGATGTCAGGAAACCCCTTCCGAAACTTTAGAAGTCGCTGGTGAGAAGGCTACTCTGGAAACCCCCGACCACGAAAAGAATAGCCCATCTCAGATCTCACTTTCACCAGAAGCGTTAACAGGGCAGACTTTTCAAACTGAGCTTGTTAGAAGGCAAACGGTTCTACCTGAAATTAAAGTGACAGGCGCCATCGAGCCAAACCAATATAAGCTTGCAAAAATCAGCCCTCGAATCGAAGGGAAAGCCATCCAGGTTTTTTCTGAACTTGGCGACTTGGTTGAGCAGGGCCAAACGCTGGCTATTCTCGATAGCATTGAGCTGGGACAAAAAAAAGCAGAGTTTCTCCAAGTACGTGTTAATCTCAAACTTGCACGACGAAACTTTGAGCGAGAGCAACGGCTTTTCAAACAACGCATCTCCTCGGAGAAAGATTTTCTAGACGCCAAAGGCGAATTTGAAAGAAGCGTTGCTTCCTACCGGGCCACCCGCGAAGCGTTACGGATGATTGGGGTCCCCGAAGAGGCAATGAAGGAAATGCAGTGGGATGCAAAGCATCAGCCGCTGTCATATTTCCATCTTACCGCTCCTTTTGCTGGAACCATTGTGACCAGGAATATCACAATGGGAGAGGTAATTCGACCGACTGACGTCCCTTTTACCCTGGCCGATCTGACCACCGTCTGGGTGTCGTTGGACATTTTCGAGAAGGATCTGGCTCATATTTCCGAAGGGTTGACGATTCGAATTATGGTGGATGCGTACCCCAACGAATGGGTCGAAGGTACCCTGACCCACCTCATGAATCTACTGGATCCAGACACGCGGACCGTTCATGCCCACGCGGAGATAGAAAACCGCAGCGGTCGTTTCCGGCCGGGCATGTTTGCGACTGTTAGCATTAGGATTCCCTCATCAAACAAGCAAGAAAGCCTGTTAGTTCCCCAATCAGCCATTCAGCAAATCCAGGAGAAGGCAACTTCCTTTGTAGAGATAGAGCCAGGGACTTACGCGGTGCGGAAAGTGATCCTTGGGACGCCGGTCCCGCCTGATATCGAAATTCTTCAAGGTTTAAAGGACGGGGAAGCCGTTGTCACGGATGGATCGTTTTACCTTAAATCCATTCTGCTAGCGGAGACCATAGGGGCCGATTCGGATTAGGACGCACCCACATGAGACCTTAGCTGAACCGAAGACTTCGTGGGTGCGCTAAATGCTTTTTGGGGAAAGCTTGGTGAGCAACAGGGTATCGAAAGTAAGAAAAGGATAGGCCTGTTCGAAGTGAGTCCCTTGAAATGACTGCTCTTAAAGTTTTTCATGCATGATGAAGCAAAAAACATAAAGTAGTAGGGAGGGAATGTCATGCACGAGTGGATGCCGGGAATGGGATGGGGGTTTGGGCCTCTTTTTATGATTGTATTCTGGATTCTGGTTGTTTTGGGAATTTTCTTTTTAGGCAAGGAGCTAATGAGCCGGGCTAGTGAAGGGGCAACTCCTCAAGAAAGCGAGTCGGCCTTGGAAATTTTGAAAAAACGTTATGCCCGCGGAGAGATTAATAAGGAAGAGTTCGAGGAAAAACGGAAAGATCTTGAATAAAGGGTTTGCAAGAATCAATCGAAACCTGATTGTCCTGGGAACATTGCTATGGGAGCAGAGGAACAAATTGGATCAAGAAACACTAATTGTGCCGTTTCACGAAAAAACTACGCGACACTAAAAAAGAGAAAAATTTATAAGAACTTCAAATGAACAAATCTCTAACAAAATGATGGACACCTCGATTATGCCCCAAGAAGAGAATCACCACGATGAATTTGAAGGCCAATGGTGGGAATACCCCATCCTGCGAAATGCCCTCCTGGCTGGCGTGTTAGCTGGAGTGGGATTTGTCCTTGCCCACTCGGGATTCATCACAGAGCAGGTTGAACTCGCGTTTTATGTTGTGGCGATACCCTTGGGCGGCTACCACTGGGCTCGGGAAGCCGTGGAAGAACTCGTTACAGAGCATGAGATTGGAATCGATCTCTTGATGCTTGCTGCGACGGTGGGTTCTGGTCTCCTTGGGCTCTGGGATGAAGCTGCCTTCCTTGTATTTCTTTACGGGGCGGCTGAAGGATTGGAGGAGTATACCTATGCCCGCACCCGCTCGGCTATCAGGGCTCTTTTGGATTTGGCTCCGAAGGAGGCGCACCTGCTCCGCGAGGGTCAGGAGGTCACCATTGCGGCTGAGGCGTTGCAGTCGGGCGACCGGTTTCTTGTACGACCTGGCGAATCCGTTCCAACTGATGGCCTCGTGAAGTCTGGAACGTCAAGTCTCGATGAGTCCGCGGTGACTGGCGAATCCATTCCAGTGGACAAAGAACCCGGCATGCTGGTGTTTGCCGGTACGCTGAATCTCCAAGGGGCTCTTGAGGTGGAGGCGACAGCGGCGTTCCAAGATAATACCTTAGCCAAAATCATTCATCTGGTGGAGGAGGCTCAAGAACGGAAAGGAAAAACTCAGCAGTGGATCGAGCGGTTTGGACGCCGTTACAGCCCCGTGGTCCTCGGAGCATCTCTTCTGTTTCTCCTGGTCCCCTGGCTTTTGGGACTCCCCTCCGGCGAATGGGCCGTTCGCGCTGTCGTTCTGCTTGTGGCTGCTGCACCTTGTGCACTGGTGATGTCCATGCCTGTGGCCATGGCTGCGGGCATTGGTGCGGCCGGCCGACAAGGTATCTTGATTAAAGGCGGTGCACACTTAGAGCATCTCGGTTCTATTCGGACGATCGCGTTTGACAAAACTGGAACGCTTACGGAGGGTGTCCCTATAGTCACCGACGTCATCCCCTTTGCTTGTTCTACAGATGAATTGTTGAGACTCGCGGCGGGGGTGGAATACGCTTCCGCGCATCCGCTGGCCCGGGCCATTGTCGATCGAGCGCGAGCTCAGGGAGTTGCTCCTGCCGAAGTCCGTGACTTCGAATCCCTGACTGGAACGGGAGCCAAAGCGATTATTGGTCAAACCGAGTGGTATGTTGGGAAGTGGGATCTTTTCAAAAACTTAGGTCCCAAGTGGGAACAGCAGGTTGAAAGGGCGGCCCACCAGTTTCAAGCGCAGGGGAAGACGGTCGTGTTGGTTGGCAATGGTGACGCTATCCATGGCTTGCTGGCTCTCCAAGATCGAATTCGTCCCGGGATGCAGGACGTGATCCGCGAACTTCACACGATGGGTATTCAGGTCTCGATGCTGACCGGTGATCATGAACTTGCCGCCCAGGCGGTCGCTCGTGAACTTGACATTGACGACGTTCGGGCCAGCCTGAGTCCCGAGGAAAAGGTGCGAGCTGTGCAGGAACTTGAACGCCGCTTTGGTGGAGTACTGATGGTGGGGGATGGGATCAATGATGCGCCGGCCCTTGCAGCAGCAACCTGTGGTATGGCGATGGGGGCGATGGGCAGTGATGCGGCGATCGAGGCGGCGGATGTGGCCCTTATGTCTGAGGATCTAAGAAAGGTCGCTCACGCATTGCGGCTGGGCCGTAAAGTCAGCAGGATCAGTCGGCAGAACATTGTCTTTTCTCTCATTCTCCTCGCCATCCTGATCCCTTCAGCTTTACTGGGAGTCATGAGCGTGGCCGCAGCCGTCTTCATTCATGAGGTCAGCGAGCTTCTGGCTGTGGCAAATGGGTTACGGGTGCGGAAGCCACTGCAATTGTCGGCCTCATAGGAGAAACGATGCAACCTTTCAAGTCATTAAGAGGAAGGGCTTCTGCCCTTTATAAACGTGATTTGATGACTGAAGATTAAACTAAACAGCGAAGGAGTAGGCGCAATGGGCATGAGAAATAAACAGTATAAGTATTTGGCTAGCCTGTTGGTTTGGGTTTCGTTGGTAATGGGATGCGCGGGACATGATCACCAACATCAAAACGAAGTTTTACCACCACCTGGATATGCTGACGCTCAAACCAAACAAGCCATGAACGAAGGAAATCGCTTTTTCAACAGACAGTGGTGGAAGGATGCGGAGAAACACTATCGAACTGCGATCAAGTCTATGCCATCCCTGGCTGAAGCCCATTACAATCTTGGGTTGGCTCTCACTAAACAAGGCCGATATATAGAATCACGCGAACATTTTATGAAGGCAGTTAAACTGGAACCCCGTAATTCCGTGTTCCGAAATGCTCCACCCTTCCGTCGGTATGGAGAGGTGACTTCCGAACCCGAACCAGAGCCGGGCTCTCACGGCCATAGCCACTAACTTATTTTGAAAATTGTCCATTGTCCTACCTGAGGGTATTGCGCAAGTCGCTTTTCAATTGTGAAATAACAGGTTCAACAGGTAACTTATTTATGATGTCTTCGGCCTCATTTCTCAATCATCGCCTGAAAGGGGCGCTCTTTGGCTTAGGCGCAGCCCTGCTTTTTGGCCTCACCACCCCACTCATCAAAATTGTCCTCCCAAATTCCGAACTACTTACTGTTGCAGGGTTGTTGTATGTGGGGGCTGGGATAGGCCTTGCTCTATTGGAAATCTTTTTCGCACCTTCTGTAAATGAAAATTCTGTTTCCTATCAGCGTGAAACCCCGCTTCAAAAGGGGGACCTTAGCCTTTTACTAGGAACGATTGTGGCCGGTGGAATCCTCGGACCAATCCTCATGCTCTACGGGCTTCAACGGCTTTCCGCCGTGGTCGGATCGCTTTTGCTCAACCTTGAGGCACCTTTAACAGTTTTGTTGGCTGTAGCAATATTTCGTGAACATCTGGGCAAGCGAGAGGTGGGTGCTGCCGTTCTTATTTTTGCGGCGACTGGAATTTTTAGTTACAGCCCCGGAGAAGTTCACGCAGATTGGTTGGGAGTGATGAGTATGGGTGGGGCCTGCTTGTGCTGGGCCGTCGATAACAATTTGACCCAGCATCTTTCACATCGGAATCCTCTTGCGGTCGGGAAGATTAAGGGCTTGAGCGCCGGGGGATTCACACTGATGCTTTCATGGGTTTTGGGCTACGAGTTTCCTAGTATAACGATAACCATAACCATTTTAGCCTTAGGGTTTGTGGGATATGGAGTAAGTGTTGTTCTGGACATTTATGCGCTTCGCATTCTCGGAGCGGCAAGAGAAGCTGCCTTCTTTGCCACAGCCCCTTTTATCGGGGCACTGGCTGCGGTCCCCATTCTAGGTGAAAGATGGGCATTTGAGGATTATGTCGCTGCGGCAATCATGGCAGTTGGGGTTGTTCTTCTCATGAGGGAACATCATAGCCACATGCATTACCATGTAGGAGTCGAACACGACCACGTCCACACCCACACAGATCCCCATCATCAACACCACCACGAAGAGGAAGTGACGGAGCCTCATGCGCACTTACATCGCCATGTTCCTCTTCGTCATGAACATGCGCATGCATCAGATCTGCATCATCGGCACGAACATTAACGCCAGTGATAAATATTAGTCTATGAGCGATCCAGTTGCTTTAAGCCATTTTTCATTGGCCTATGGCTCAATTATTTTGACAACTCCTCGCATGATCGGGTGCAGACGACAGTAATAAGGGTAGGTCCCAGGTTGAAGAAAAGAAAGTGTAAAGCTTTTTCCAGGAGCAACCGCACCTGAATCAAAAGTACAGACATTTTCGGTCAGACAATCATTGTGCATAACGGTGTGGGCTGTGGCAGTTTTATTGATCCACTGAATACGGTACCCAGCCGGGACGGTTGCAACCATAGGAGAATAGTACGGAGCTGGCTGTTCCATTGTAATGTGATACGTTCCTGATCCTTCTGCTGATAGAACCGTTCTGAGGAGAACAATCCCGCAAAACAATATCATGGCTGACGCTAGTTTCATGGCCTACCCCATAAGAACCGGGCTTCACATTGAAGGAACCTCTAGCCCATGTGGCGCGACTCCTGAATTGGGGGGCACGGCACGTCCCCGTACGAACAGAACACGCAACAATCCCCGGTTTTGGGCCGCAGAGACACTTTGCACCCCTGGCACTCGTAAAACACCCGACAGGAGTCAACGGGCATCGTTTCACGTTTTTGAAATCCACATTCAGGACAGGTAATCGTAGACCCCAAGTTAAGATCGTTGGTTTCAATCATCATACCGTTCATCCTCCTGGGCTAATGCTGATGGAAATCCCGCATTGGTCGTGGCGGTGATTAACGTCTCGACATCCGTTTGACCATCATCAAACGTGATGACGGCCTTATTCTGTTCGAGAGAAATGTTGGCTTCATGAACACCCTCGACGGCCTGTAATACCTTTCGTACCGTCACCGGGCACAACGAGCAGGTCATGTTTTCCACGGTAAGGGTGACCGTTTGTTCTTTCGCCAGGACGGGTCCTGGGACCATCAAAAGTCCTAACATACCTAGAATGGCACATAATGGTTTCATCGCTTCGCCCCTCACAAAAATAATGGCCCCAACCGTTCCACACCAATCGCGGTCACAATGAGGAGCGTGGCCATCCACAAAGCAACTTTGACCATTTTGTCTGACTGAGCTGTACCGCAAGAGGACCCTTCATCACAGGAGGCTTTGGGCTTCCCGTATACCTTCCAAAACCCGCCAGCCAAAAACCCAAGGCTGGTTATTAGAAAGATCGGTTGATACGGAGCCAAGGCCGTCAAATGACTCATCCACGCGCCACTGATGCCAAGCAGAAGCAAGACGAACGGCGCAATACAACATGTGGAAGCTAAAATGGCTCCCGTCAACCCTCCGGCAGCATAGATCCCTTTTCCTTTCAGCATGGGTTTCTTCCTCCCTAAGAACCATGATAAAACCTGTAGTAACTACAGATGCAAGAAGTTTTTTAGGGAGAAAATCATGGTGACGATTGGTGGGTTGTCTCACAAGACGGGATGTCACATTGAAACCATTCGCTATTACGAAAAAATTGGGTTGTTGCCCCAGCCCTCGCGCAGTGAAGGGGGCCACCGGCTGTATGGAGCGGATCAAGTTAAGCGGCTGATATTTATTCGGCGTAGCCGGGAGTTGGGATTTTCGCTTGACGAGATTCGTACCCTTTTAAAGCTCGTGGACGGTAAGCGGTACACGTGTCAGAAGGTAAAAAGGATAACGGAGAAACACCTGGAGGATGTTGGAAGGAAGATCTCAGATCTTAAACGACTTCAAAAAACTCTTCGGAACATTTCATCTCAATGTGATGGAGGGTTGGTTCCAGAATGCCCAATTATTGATGCACTCTTTGAGGAGAAACAACAATGAACACTGTTGCGGTATACATCGGAGCGGCGATGGCTGAAATCGGTGGATGTTTTGCCTTCTGGACGTGGCTCCGGTTGGGCCGGTCGCCTTGGTGGGGATTAGTGGGTACTGTGAGCCTGGTGATCTTTGGGGTGTTATTAACTCGATCCGAAGCAGTCTTTGCAGGACGGGCATATGCTGCTTATGGAGGAGTGTACATCGCGGCCTCCCTGTTGTGGCTCTGGGCTGTCGAAGGCGTCATCCCTGATCGATGGGATGCTGTTGGAGCCGGGATTTGCCTTGCTGGAGCGGCCTCTATTCTTTGGGGGCCACGACCATTGTAAATCTGGGATTAGCATATAAAGGAACCATCCTGGGTGAAGCAGAAGAAGGGGTTGATTAATGGAGTGCAGGAACATGATGAGCACTGTCGGAGGGTTCGGCAATTAACCAGTTAACCATCTGACTCGGATATGATTTTGAGATGTCTGTGTTGTGCCCGTGGTTGTGTCCGCGAGCACCCAAAACTACCCCTATTTCACCCCGCGCCACACAAACAGGAAAGAAATAACCGGTTGGAAACATTAAAGTTTCCAAGCGGTTATTAATGAGGTGAGAGCTTAGAAGGCCGCTGAACCTTATCGACCGTCATAGTCGTGTTTCACTTATCCCAGTTTTACTCCACCTCACTTCCTCTCAATCGACATGCAAGAACGTAATATAATAGCAAGCGATCGTATTCACCTTGGCTTTTCTGATTCATAATACTGCTCTGTTAACAGAGACCCATGGTGAACACTTGGCTGAAGACACACTCAAATATAAAGGAAGGACATGATGACCAATCGCCATAGCAAACCCCAATCGAATGGCACGGCGCGCATACCACATGTGCATGAACATCACCTACTCAACATTAAAGAAGCCGCAGCTTATACCGGTTTATCCGTCCACACGATCTACACCATGGTCTCCCAAAGACGGATTCCCTACCTCAAAGTCGGGCGGTTGACAAAATTTGATCGCACGCTTCTGGATAAGTGGCTCCGTGACCATACGGTGCTTCCGATGTCCCGCATGATGTCTCGCACTTCGTGAAAACAGTCGTCGACCATCGGGGGCTCAACCAGGCGTCAGAATCTAGTGTTACATAGGTGTTAGAAAAAGAGCGAAATGAGGACAAAAGGAGGTAAGAATTGACTAACAGAAGCAAATGGCAAAACGATGAATCACCAATAATAACGAGGGATTTCGCGT
>BQIU01000078.1 GCA_021603905.1 Nitrospirales bacterium | reverse complement strand
GTCAAGCGGTACAGCCAGGCGACGTGTCGATTGCTCCAGGATATTGCCGTATGTGGCCGAATGAGCAGCGTATCGAGACTTTGGCTCCGTTAAATCGCGTCAACAATCAACAGCTCGAAGCGGCAGCTCAAGAATGGTCAGGCCTCTATCATGACGCTCCTCGACCTCATATGGTGCTGTTGGTTGGTGGGAGCACAGTGAGGAATGTCTTGGATGAGTCTGTTGCGCGACAGTTAGGAAAGGATGTCGCCGAATTTGTCAAAAAAACAGGCGGGACGGTGCATGCTGTGACCAGTCGTCGTACGGGGAATCAAGCGACAGAAGCCCTGAGTAAAGCTCTCGGAAACTCCGGCATTGTGCATAGATGGACGCCTGGGCAGCAACCCAATCCCTACTGGGGGTACCTTGCGGTGGCCGATATCATTATTGTGACAGGAGATAGTGAATCCATGGTGGGCGAGAGTGTCTCAATCGGGAAACCTGTTTTTATATATGCATTACCTGAAAAACCCATGACGCAATTTGCCCGTCTGCGTGAATCCATCGTTGTCGCAGGTCGAGCATGGTTATATGAACATCAACAAGGAAGTTTCTGGAGCCGCGGACTTAGAAGTTTCAGTGCCTTTTTATTGCGTCAAGGGTTTGTGAGGCCGCTTCGTGATCTGAATGCGTTTCACCAGGTGTTGGTTGATCAGGGTTTTGCATATTTTTTTGGTCAAGATCATGAAATTCGAACACATAAACCTCTTCGTGAGTCGAATGTTGTAAGCCAAAAAGTGAAGTCTCTTCTAGGTTTTCTCAACTCATAATCTTTGCTATTGTGATACAATAATATTATCTCAATTGTACTAAACATTTATTTTACTATTTTACGTGTGCTGTCTTTTGATTTTATTGATTTTTCCGGTAGGTTTTTTATTCACAATATATTCTTCAATGCTTTATTCTCCGTTTTTACCTTCATCCTTCCTGTATTTATCCTTTTTTTCTTATCAAATATTTCCCCTGCGTTGCCGTTCTGGACGTTGAATCATCTGCTTTGAGGCAAGAATGTTTTTCTGACATTGATGTCGTGCTGGTCATGACGTGAGATAGATGTCAGAAATGGTCTCAGGCAGAACCGGGACTTCCATTCTAGTTGAACCTGTGTTGTCGGGTTCTGTTCTTGGATAGATCGTTTCTCGTACAGGTTCCTGAGAGGTACCTTGCGTACTGTCAGAATGCTCAAGGGTGAAACTGATTGCATCGCGCGTGGGTGTTCGGATCACTCGGGTCCGTCACGTAGTATGTGTGCAGAAAACTGAGAGGGACAAATAGTGCCTGAGCTGGTAAAGGACCATGCTTCGCCTCCTGTGACTCGCAATGGGTTATTCGCTAAGCAGGATGCCCTCTATCCCGCAATCGTTTCTCCTAAGAGCGCTCCGACCCAAAAGCGTTGGAAAGTCGATAAATTCCGAGCGATGCTCAAGCATGTGCTGGCATGTCTGTGTTATCCCTTTTTCGGAGTAGAACGCGTTGGCCATTGGTTTGGTATTGTTCCCTATCTTCCAATCTCCGGTTCGCAATTTATTGATAAAACATTTAGTCCTCCAGAGCGTTTCGATTATGCCAGCTGTCATGTGGTGTTGGATGAAAAGTTTTGGGATCGTCCTACGCCTTCTCATGTGACACTCAATCATACCCTGCTCATACCCGAGGGATCTGCCGATCAGGACGGGTTTGTGTTTGAGGGTAATAGTCGACCTGTCCTAGAGGCGTGTCATCCTTTTAGGCAACGAATAAAATATCGTCGCCGGAGATGGCGGGATAGCGTTCCGGTCGCTTATCGTACGCGTCATCTACGTCCTCGACATTTTTCCGGGCGAATTGCGGTTCTAACATCTCAAAATCAACATCAGTACTCGCATTGGCTCTTTGATGTTCTCCCACGTCTTGCCAAGGTTCAGGAGTTTTACGGAAAAACCGACTATTATTTCCTGCAATATTCTCATTCATTTCAAGTCGAAACCATCAATCAATTGAGGTGTATGTCTGAAAATCAGATTATCAATAGTATGCAGATTCCTTGGGTCAGTGGTGATGAACTTGTGGTCCCTTGTCATCAAGTTTTCTTTGGATACCATTTCCCTCGGTGGGTGTGTAATTGGCTACGTGAAACATTTTTGCCTATGCAAGATGTCCGTTTGAAGCCCAAACGAAAGATTTATGTGTCCCGGGCACTAGCCGAGAGACGAATGGTGACGAACGAGCAAGAGTTAGTCGATTTTCTCTGTCAGCAAGGGTTTGAAGCCTGCGTCCTGGAAGAATTGTCGTTTGTTGAACAAGTGGCGTTATTTCAAGGTGCTGAAGTCATTGTGGCACCTCATGGTTCTGGATTAGCTAATCTGGTATTCTGCGATCCTGGGACCCAAGTGATTGAGTTGTTTCCCTCGCGTGCAACAGATGCCTATTTTCGTCTTTCTGTAGACTTGAATTTGAAGTATAGGTGTATTACAACCCGCGATGTCATTTCGCATCCTCGCGTGAGCGATAATTTTTCAGTTTGTATCGAGGATGTACGAGACGTCCTTTCTTAAAAGTAGAGTCAAGAGACCTATTTATTCTTCTGCGGTCATTCGATAAAATACGCCTCAAATTTGAAATAGTTTTCACAAGATACGGTTGACGAACCGTGTTGACTTTCGATAAAGAAGAGTGCGCTACGAGGTAGTCTAGAAGTTTTCTACATACTTTGCGATAGTACGCTTGCCTTTAGCCGGTCTTCCCATCACGATCCGTCTCATCAAGAGCCAAGGCTTACACTCGCTGGCCATAATGCCAATCATCGGTCTTCGATTGTCCGGAGATTGTATGGATCTATTATCGTGTTCTTATACATATCATGAAAAATTTTGTCTTTGGGGTGTTGATGGCTCTCGTGAGCCTGTTTGTGGTTTTTGGTGTATTTGAGGCATACGTAAGGGTGACACAATCGGATGTCAATAATTTTGATATTGAAATGTGGCGCTATGCGCGTGACGTCAAACGTGTTAGCGAGATCCCGGGTATGGGGCACGAGCACGTGCCCCATCGATCTGGAACCTATATGGGCGTACCTGTCGAGATCAATTCTGTCGGGTGGCGGGATCAAGAATATGATTTAGAAAAACCAAGCAATCGTGTCCGCATTATGATGCTTGGAGATTCTGTGACCTTTGGGTGGGGGGCTCCGCCAGAAGGCATCACGTCCAATGTTCTCGAATCCATTCTAAATCGCGATGGGGCTCCGCAACAGTATGAGGTATTGAATACAGGAATTGGCAACACCAATACGGCTATGCAAACTGCGTATTTCCTTCATGAAGGCTTTCGGTATCGTCCGGACATCGTGGTGTTAAACTATTTCATTAATGATGCGGAGCCGACTCCGTCTCGCACTCAAAATGTATTCGTGGAACATTCCTATGCAGCAGTATTCTTGGCCGGTCGTCTTGATGTCTTCATGCGAAGTTATTTTGACCGAGGAGATTGGTTGAATTATTACCGAAATCTCTATGTTGAGAATCAATCCGGGTGGGTGGCTGCGCAGCAGGCTATTCGACAACTCGTTGAATTTTGCAGGGAACAGGATATTAACTTGATGGTGGTCAATTATCCAGAGTTGCACCAGGTCTCTCCGTATCCCTTTGCCCAAGTCACCGAGCGAATTGCGACACTCGCTGAGATTTTGGATGTGCCATTTCTCGATCTTTTGCCTGCCGTTGAACATGAAGAGCCTCATTCGCTCTGGGTGACCCCTACGGATGCGCATCCAAATGGCAAAGCCGGGAATTTATTCGCCCGCAGACTGCAAAAGGCCCTTACAGAAAATTTTCCTAGTTTCTTTACTCCCTAAATCTTGTGAACAGACAATTTCCATGAAGAAGCAGACGCCGTTACTCAATGTGGGTTTAGTCTTCATGACGATAGTGATGATGGTTGTCGTGATGGAAGGTTTTCTTCGATTGTATTTTTTTAGTTCTCTTGCACAGCCATTTTCCAGTCCTTCATTTACGGTTCCTCATCCAACGCGCACGATTGCTTATGGTCCTGGTTTGACCGGATCGCATCAGGAACTGGACTTTAATGTATCTGTGCACATCAATGCACAGGGGTTGCGCGGGCCGGATATCGGCTCGAAAGATCATCGTCAACGAATTCTTCTTGTCGCCGATTCCACCACGTTTGGAAGTGGTGTTCCGGTTGATCAGATCATTCCTGCACGTTTGGCGAAAGAGCTTGGGACTGATCAGGTTGAGCTCATCAACGGTGGGTTTGCCACCTATAATACCGTACAGGAGTTATTGTTTTTAGAAGAAGAAGGTCTTTCCTATGAGCCAGATCTCGTCATTCTGGCATTTAGTCCCAATACGGATATTCAAACGAATACGTTAGCCTTACAACAACTTCACCAGAAGAAAACGGTTCGAGCGTATGCGAGCCTTGATGAACGTGGGCAACTACAGCTCGATCTCAGTCATGTCTCGCCGTTCTATGAAAAAGAGAAAGACCGGTTGCCGGAAGAACGCTTGAAAGCTTATTACAAACGACAGGTCTTGTATCGTCTTGGTAAAATGGTTGTGAGTAGTTTTAAAACATCGAAATTTCAAGATCCGAATATCTTTATTGGATGGCCGTTCCTTGCGGAGTTTTCTCCTGAATATTCAACGCGTGATATGTCAATTGAGGACTATACCCGTCTCTGGGAAGAAGGGTGGTTGGTGACCAAAGCGCTGATCTTGCGTATGCGTGAATTAGTATCAGCGCAAGGCGGAACATTTGCCATGACTGTCATGGCCCCAAAGCTACAAGTTGAATCTGACTATCAAGCCAAGGTTCAAGAAGTGTACCCACAGTTGAAGCTGGATCTTACTCGTATTAATCGCATGTTTAAGGAATTTGGTGAAGAAGCCGGTATCCCAGTGCTTGATTCACTGACTGTGTTGGTTGAGGCGGAACGTCAGGGAGAAACTGGCCTGTATTTTAGCATTGAAGATGAACATATGACGGCCAAATCTCATCAGTTGGTTGCTGTTTCATTGGCTCGGCAATTGCGAGAATACGGATTACTCAGCAAGAAGTGATAAGTGCCTGAACCTGTCGAGGTTCAGGTCGTCTAGCCGCCTTCTTGGAATTGCCTGATTGTCTGTGCTATGCCCTGTCTGGGGTTTCTTCTCTCAGTCTCAATTGAGGATCATCCCAATTTATTAAACGCTCCAGCTAGAAAGACTGTCTGCAAATTGGTATGAGCTTACTTCTTGCGTTCGGTCGTGCCTACCCTTGGCCAAGCTTCTTCACTCTCATTTCTCTGTTGTTAGCTGGCATTATGGAGGGACTGAGTTTGTCGACTCTTCTTCCATTGTTAAGTACGGCCATTAATAACCAAGAGCATCCGTCAACGGCTTCCAGCACGAACGGTTCTGATCCTGACGTTGGTCCTGGACAGTTGATTATGGACGGGTTGAGTCAGGTAGGGCTTTCACCTTCACTTGAGATTTTCCTCATCGTCATTGTAATCGGGATACTGCTCAAAAACGTGTTTTTAATGTTAGCCAATCGGCAGGTCGGCTATACCATGGCACATGTGGCTACCGATCTTCGTCTGGCACTCATTCGCGCGTTGCTTAAAACTCGATGGGAATATTATATTCGGCAACCTGCGGGAACGTTGGTGAATGCCGTGGCTACTGAAGCTCAACGTTCAGCCAGTGCTTATCATTTTGCTGCCAATGTTACCGCTGTTTCCATTCAAATTCTCGTCTATATGTGTGTGGCATTTTTGGTGTCATGGAAGGTGACGTTGACCGCGATTGTCGCGAGTGTGTGTTTATTATTGGTGTTAAATAAACTGATTCGCATGGCGAAGCGGGCTGGCAAGCGACAAACAAAGCTGTTGAAATCGTTGCTGGCTGTGATGACGGACAGCCTGCGTTCCGTTAAACCTCTCAAGGCGATGGCGCGTGAAGCCTTGTTTAGTTCACTGTTGGAAACCGAAACACGAAAGTTAAACAAAGCCATTAGAAAGCAGGTTATAAGTCGAGAAGCCCTACGGGCGTCTCAAGAACCCATGCTGACGATATTGGTCGCTCTTGGACTGTATATTGCGTTAGTGAAATGGGGAATGCCATTTGCTACCGTTATGGTTTTGATCTTATTGCTGGCTCAGATGGTGAGTCGACTGGGGAAAGTTCAACGTCAGTATCAAGATATGGTGATATTTGAGAGTGCGTACTGGTCACTTCGTGAAACGATCGATCATGCAGAACAGCAATGTGAAGATGTTTCCGGTGATCAAATGCCAGTCTTAGACCGCGGAGTAATATTTGACAATGTCACCTTTTCTTACGACAAACGTACGGTGCTTCAGCAGGTGTCATTAACAGTCTCTGCAGGCGATTTTACTTCTATCGTCGGTCCATCTGGTGCCGGGAAAACAACCATTGTTGATTTGGTGATTGGCCTGATCCGACCTCAGCAAGGTGAAGTCTTTCTTGACGACCTACCTTTGGAAACGGTTGATCTCAAAGCCTGGCGACGAACCATCGGGTACGTGCCGCAAGAAACATTGCTACTCCATGATTCGGTCTATCAAAATGTGACATTAGGGGATCCGGATCTTCAGAATCGTGATGTTGAATTGGCCCTCCGTGCGGCCGGAGCCTGGGAATTTGTTCAGCAGCTTCCTGAAGGGCTCCAGACGTCTGTCGGTGAACATGGGAGTAGTCTTTCCGGCGGACAACGTCAACGAATCGCCATTGCTCGGGCCTTAGCCCATCGTCCGCGACTTCTCATCTTAGATGAAGCCACCAGTGCCCTTGATTCGGAGACCGAAGCTGAAATCTGCCAGACGTTACGAGAGCTTCGAGGAACTGTCACGATTTTAGCCATTTCTCATCAGGCTGGACTCATTGATGCGGCTGATCGGGTGTATCGCTTAGAACATCGTCAAGCCATATTAGTTGAGGATCGTTCCGCATCTGGACCGTCTGTTGGCCACTAATAGTCGTGCCCTCCCTATATGGAGACGAATCCATTCTCCCACGTTCTGTAATACAATCTATATTGTATGAAGCCTAGAGTATTCCGGAGGTTTAAGCATTGAGTCAGTGGTCAATTCAGTCGTGTGATCCAGAGAGGCCTCAAGAACGTGCATGCCTTCGTGTTCTCTTAGTTGTCGATTCGATGTATTGGACGATTGGTCATTTTGCTCACCAAGTGACAAAGAAGAACCCACGTCTCGAGGCTGTCATTTGTTCGCAATATGTGATCAGGCAGTATACGAAGCGATATCGGTCTTTTCCCCTTTCGTTTGACCTTGTTCATTTTTTGAATACGAAAACGATGAAGCCATTTTGTGGTCGTTTGCCCGTTGTCACCACGCTTCATCATATCGATGCCAGTACTAACGTCAAATATCTTGAGGACTGTGATGCGGTCATGACGGTGTCTGGCCAATGGTATCAATATTTAATTGACTTAGGTATTTCTTCTCAGAGATTAGGGATTGTCCCGTTCGCGGTTGACTGTGAGACTTTTCATCCAGGAAGTCGAGCCGAGCGACGCCATCTTCGGCATGAACTGAAGTTCGCAGAAGATGCCTTTGTGATTGGATTTTCGGGAAGACGAACGAGTGATAATGACGGGAGGAAAGGAACTGATTGTTTACTCGAAAGTTTGAAGAATATGCGTCAGGCTTATCCCCATCTGGCCACGTTAATTATCGGGCCAGGATGGGAAGACCTTGAAGGTCGACTTCAGGCAGAAGGCATTATGGCCGTTCACATTCCTTATCAACTGGACCATTATGAAATTGCTAGAATGTATCGAGCCCTGGATGTCTATTGGGTGACTTCTCGAATCGAAGGAGGGCCGGTCCCGCTTCTTGAGGCGATGGCGAGCGGGATTCCTTGTGTTTCAACACCGGTAGGTGCTGTTCTTGATATTGTCAAAGATCAACGTAATGGCTTTGTGGTTCCATTTGATAGTCCTGACGAATTCGTCAGAACAACATTAACTCTTGCTGCCAATCGTGAGTTCAGTCTACGAATTGGTCAAGAGGCCAGGGCCACGATGATGCAAGAGCGTTCGTGGAGTCAGACCCAAGTACGTCTAGCCAGACTTTATGAAATAGCCATCGAAAACTTTCGCGTGAACCAGTCTCGAACAGTTTTGAATGAGAAGGACCCCGGCGTTGAGTTCCAACAAGTGCGACATGCCTCTTGGCATACGTCAGGGTGTTTTGATGATTTCACACCAAAAATAAAACAGTGGATGAAGGCGTGTGAGCATGTACGAGGCTCAAAAATGCTGATCCAATTAGGGGAATGGCGTCGAGCAAGAGAACTGGTGGGATTGGCTTTAAAAGAACAACCCTATGATCTGAATGTTTGGACACAGATCTTCTCCATGTTACTGGGCAATGTGAAAAAAAAGATATGGCCGCGTCGTACGAATCATGATAATTCAAGCAGGATTCAATCGCCAGGTGGTTCCTAATATTGTAAGGTGATGTCCAGCCTGTTCACGCCATCAAGAACCTGAAACGACACATCATTGTGAGCGGGTGGTGCAAAAAAAATCTCAGGGTTTTTCGAGAATCCGACTCCTTCGATTGGAAGTCCGATCCAGTTTCGGTCTAATTTTTTGTTGTTATTTTCGTCATGATGGACAACAATGGCATAGGTTCCTGGATGAGGCGCTTGCAGGCAAATCAGTGTCGATGTAACCTGAGCGGACTCACGTTTGGAATCAAGTTTTTTGCCTGACACCAAAAAGTCTTCTGGTTTGTCGCCATATAGTTTTGCTTTTATAGAGCCTTGGTTGTTGCGAACACCTAAAACGGTAATGATAACAGGGTGTAAAGCCTGATCACAGTACGCCGGTATCGTCTCTGATGTCGGTTGAGCCGACAGTGTTGTCGAAATGCCTAGGCATGCGAAGAGGGCTAAAGCCTGTAGGCAAGCCGGCGTTCTTTGCCGTTGGCCTCTGAACCTTGTCAACCAGATCGAGTGAATGTCCATAGCCTCTGCTCTGATAAGAAAAACGTCACACTATTCTTCAAAAGTGTTGTCGTCATGTCATATCTTGACATCTTGGGTTGTGAGCTTTAGTTTGCGCTATTGCCGATTCAATTAACTTCCAATGTATGATGTGGGTAATGACGCAGGCTTGGCGACCTCAAGTCGCCACCTCAGGAGCAGGACCGCGTTGAACGTCAGTTAGCTATTGAGGTTACGCATGATCACACAACAATCGTCGCCACTAGACCACCTATGAGCACAATAGTGAGTGACCCTAACGATTCTCAGTAAAAATTGAACATACAAGGCCCGTAGTGCATTGGGCGTTCGTGGTCTAGGGCCACTATGACCACTATAGTGAGTGAACCTAGGGATTCTCAGTAAAGATTGAAACGACAAGGCCAGTGATGCGTTGAGCGTTCGTGGCCTAGGCACAACTGGAACTTATTTGGATTTGCTATAGTTGATGTCCGAGATGGTTTCCCATGTATTTTTGATTTTCGGTACACGTATATGACCTATCTTAACTTAGAAGTTCTTGAGTCGATTGATGCTGATGCCTATCGGCAACAAATGCCCTATCCTTGGGTGAATCCCTATGGCCTGTTGCATGAGGAGGCGTATCAGTCCTTGATTCATGCCTTGCCGGATCTCTCATTATTTACCACAACGTTTGGACGTGCGAGGAAATACGGTCAAAAAAGTCATGATCGTTATACGTTGAAGTATCATCAGGGTTTAAGCTTAAACGCGCCATGGGCTGAATTTATCGGAGAGCTTCAAGGCAAAAGGTATGAAGCATTCCTCAAATCCCTTCTTAATTGCCGTTCGTTTGAGCTGGATTTTTTCTGGTTTTACACACCGAATGGCTGTTCCATCTCACCCCATTGCGATCATAAAAATAAGGTTGGCGCTCACCTGTTTTATTTTAGTACCCCGACCGATTGGAATTCTGAATGGGGAGGGGAAACACTGATTCTTGATGATGGGGGAACCCTTGCTCGCAAGTCTGCCCCAGATTTTGAGGAATTCCATAACAATATTCCTTCGCGTGCCATGGGGAATTATAGTCTGCTCTTTTCTCGAACGCCCAATTCGTGGCATGGCATGAAAGAAATTCATTGTCCGGAAGGTCGTATGCGAAAAGTTTTTATGGTGGCGATTAAGCGTTTGACTTCCATTGATCGACTTTCTCGGATTTTCGGTGTTTCACAACAAGCATCTGAAAGTTACTAGGGATTTCCGTTTCTTCCTCGCGTGTCAGAACTCTCTTTCGTTTTCCCATATTCCCCTTGTCTTCTGAGGTTACTTGAGAAATTCCTAAAAACACTCTGTTGAAATATGTCTATGCGAATTTATGACGAAGGTTTGCTACGGGAAATGATGTCACTAATTTTTTGGGCAATTATTTCATTTCCCAAGCTGTTGACGTGACACAGGTCAATATAAATAGGTTCTTTCCGATCAAAGGCATCGGAGAAATCGTGAAGCCAGGTCAGGTTTTCTTGTTGCTTGATGTGTTGGATATGTGGATATACCGCATTCCATTCTAACCCATCGAAGTCTTCATCTAAGTAAGAAGTATTCGGTTTGCCGAACCTTGCAACTGGCTGAAGGATGGCATGGAAATCTGCCCCATTCATCGCTGCCACGGTTTTGGAAATTTTCCAATTATTGACCAGAGTGGTCGCGACAGTTTTCGCATAGTCAGGATTATCTTTACATCGAGAAGGAGGACGATGTCCTTGCTTGAAAATCGTTTGGATGGCTTTTTGTGTTGAATTCCATAAACTTTTTGGCATCTCCCATCCATGCTCGAGTTTTTGAATGATTTTTGATTCTTCTCGGTGTCCATTAATTGAGACATCACTTCGGCATAGCGTCAGTGGGTCGTTACACCCATCATAAAACACAATGACATCCATCGGATGACTTTGGTTCACGAGATTGACTAACCGTGCCAAGCCTTGTCGGCTGATAAATCCTGATTGCGCATGATTATAGACTCGGTAATCAGGATGGAGCGTATGGAAGTGAGCTGGGATGGTATTGTGGTCGTCGACCCCGCTTCCCCACATTGTCGAGCCCCCAAAAAAGTGAATGTTTTTACTTTGTCGATTTGTCGTGTGAGGGGTCATGCGCTCCCCATGTTGGGAATCCACATGGGTTGTGACACCAGAAAACGGTTTGCGCGACCATCCCATATACGGAACATACTGTTTCGTCAATTGACGAAGCTCCCGGAAGATTTGTTGCGCCGACTCTTGGTCTGGCAGGCTCTCACGATACAGGGGTTGTCCTATCCGGACAAAGGTTTTGTTATAGAGATACACTCCGTCGATGATGATCGAGAAAAAGAAGTTGACTGATAACAGGCCAACCAGTAGCACCGCTACATTCGTCAAAATCAGCTTTGTGATTGTCTTCATTGTCCTATTATGAACAGACGGTAGTAGTTAGAATCAGAAAGGATTTTCTGGTGGGTGTCTACAGTATTGGTCGTACTTGGGGGAATATCAACCCTTGTCGTCCTCGGCGTCGCTGAAGCGGTCAAAGTCTTCTTCTCGTCCAATAAGGACCAAGACATCGCCTTTTTCGATGATCTCATCGGGAGATGGTGTGAAATTAAATGATTCTCCGACCATCATTCGTCCTTTGACCATGCGTGTGACCTGTTTTTTGATGCCGATGATATTTAAATTATGTTGCTGACGAATTTTGGATTCACCGATACTTAACCCAGATAATTTATCAGAAACGGAAACTTCTTCGATACTGTATCCGGGTGCGAGTTCAAGGTATTCCAAGACATTTGGCGAAATGAGTCGGTGGGCGAGACGAATGGCCGTGTCACGTTCAGGGTAAATGACTTCATTGACACCGAGGTTCTTGAGGATTTTCCCTTGAATGGGCGCAACAGCCTTCGCGACAATGGATTGTATGCCCATTTCCTTGAGAGTTTGGACAATAAGAATGCTCGCTTCAATATTCTCGCCAATGCTGACCACGGCGACATCGACATTTTGAGCACTCACCGCTTTCAACGCTCGTTCATCAGTTGCATCGCATTGGACGGCAAAGGTGGCAATGTCACTAATGGCTTGGATTTTTTCCTCATCGCGATCAATGGCTAAGACTTCACATCCCTTATTGATCAGTGTTTCAGCCACGCTGTAGCCAAATCGGCCAAGTCCAATTACGGCAAAAAAACGTTTCATCCAAAATATTCCTTCACGAATAGATGATGCAAGTATTGAGTGAACATGTTCACACCTGAGAAATTTTTAACGATCTTCGGATTGTGGTTTTTCGACTGCCTTCACAAATGAGCTTAGGATATCGATTGGAAGCGGGAAAAGTATAGTCGAGGTTTTATCTCCAGCGATGTTCATCATGGTGTCTAAATATCGAAGCTGAAGGGCTGCAGGGTTTTGAGAAAGTACGTTGGCGGCATCGGCGAGACGCTGAGAGGCTTGATATTCCCCTTCGGCATGAATGACCTTTGAACGACGCTCTCGTTCGGCCTCGGCTTGTCGAGCAATGGCACGCTGCATTTCATGAGGGAGGTCAACATTTTTGACCTCAACGGCTGACACCTTAATTCCCCAAGGTTCCGTAGCCTGATCAATAATGCGTTGAAGATCTGCGTTGATTTCATCGCGTTTTGAAAGAAGATCGTCAAGTTGACTTTGTCCTAACACACTGCGAAGTGTTGTTTGAGCAATCATCGATGTGGCGTAATAATAATCTTCGACATCAACAATGGCTTTCTGTGCGTCGACTACTCGAAAGTAAATCACTGCGTTCACTTTGACCGATACGTTGTCCTTGGTAATGACATCTTGTGGTGGAACGTCCATCGTGACCGTTCGAAGACTCACGCGGACTAACTTGTCAATGAACGGAAGAATAACAATCACGCCAGGCCCATGCGCGCCAATAATTCCACCGGCCAATCGTCCAAACCGAAAAATGACCGCACGTTCGTATTCTCGGAGGACATAGAAGCCCTTTGTGATTAACGCAATAATGCCTATGAGAATGAGTACATACGATGGATTCACGATAACCTCCATAGTTACACGTTTGGATGCAGTGAGACTGAAGGTTTGACATGAAGCGTTAATCCTTCGATCTTGGTTACCTCGATTGAATCTCCTGTGCGAAGAGGGGTCTCACTCCTGGCTTCCCAGAGTTCTCCATGCACAAAAACAGTGCCAGCGGGATTCAGGTCGGTTTTTACTAGGCCGGTCATACCAATGAGGCCTTCACTTCCTGTGACGGTGCGACTCTTGAGAGATTTGATACTAAAGGACACAACAAGAAGAATAAATCCAGATGTGAAGGCGACAACAGGAATAATCATCGACCAGGAGAGTTCGTAAAACGGATAGCCTTCTTTAATCAGCATGACGGAACCCAGGATGAGTGATGTGATACCTCCGATGGCTAGTAAGCCAAAACTTGTCACGGTGGCTTCTAAAATAAGCATCACCAATCCCAAAATCAGGAGTAATACCCCGGCGTAGTTAATAGGAAGTGTTTGTAATGAATAAAACGCAAGAATCAGACTAATGGCGCCAACAACGCCCGGTAAAATGGCTCCGGGATTGTAGAGCTCAGCGATGACACCAATGGTCCCGATAGTCATGAGTACATAGGCAATGTTCGGGTCGCTCAATGCCTTAAGGACTTCCAAGCGCCAGGACATCGGGTAGGCTTGTATTTGCGCATCGGCCGTATGTAACGTCACCGCTTGCGAGTTGATTGAACTGGTTTTTCCATCAAGGTCTTGCAACAGTTGATTCAGGTTTTCTGGAACAAAATCGATGAGCTTGAGATCCAAGGCTTGTTGAGCGGTGACTGAGACGCTTTTGCGAACGGCGTTTTCAGCCCACTCTGCATTGCGTCCTCGGCGCTCTGCAATAGAAACAATATAGGCCACGGCATCATTTTCAACTTTTTCCATCATCACCTCATCCATTTCACCGCCTCCCATGGCGACAGGATGCGCTGCCCCAATGTTGGTGCCTGGTGCCATGGCCGCAAAGTGTGCGGCGAGCGTCAAAAACACACCAGCTGAAGCGGCACGGCCACCAGTGGGGGCGATGTAAACAACAACAGGAACCTGCGATTGTGTGATGTCTTTGACCATGATACGCATTGAGGTATCCAACCCTCCTGGAGTATCCAGTTGAAAGACCAAGGTCTCTGCCTCAGTGTCTTGAGCAATCTGAATAGCCTCTTGTAAGTACTCTACCGCAACAGGATTGATCACACCTTCATACGTTGCCACGATGACCTGGTGTGGCTTTGAATAGGCGACGGGAGCGTCCCAGCCATTCAAAAGGAAAAATACAATCCATGCAAGGTGAGAAAAAAAACGAATGGTACTCAAGAAAATGGAGAACGTTGGTGGTGGCTGAAAGAAAATCATGGGGCTCCAACAGTGAGGGCCCGTCTATTTGGATCTTACGTTCCTATTAGAACGGTGTCAAGGAAAAGGCTCAAGGACGTCAGGCGGGAAACGTCGTTCGTGAAGCGTGAAGCGTAAGAAGGGAGATGTGAGACGGAAAACGAGATACGAGATACGAACGACGAGATATGTCACCCCACCAGAATCCCTCAAAAGAGTGGGTGTGAAATGGATAAGCTGCTTGTTAGAATGACCACCATATGAAACATTTACAAGCAGGAAACAGAATTCATTTAGTGGACAAAAAAGATCGTCATTATGCTCTCACGTTGAAGGCTGGAGATGTCTTCCAATTGAGTGGAGAGAAGATTGCTCATGATGATCTTATTGGGCAACCGGATGGAACCATGGTCCATCTTTCAACTGGAAAAGCGATGCTAGCCATCTATCCGACATTGGCAGAGTATTCAGTGAAAATGCCACGAGGGGCTCAGGTTATCTATCCCAAAGATTTAGCCATGATCACTGTTTGGGGCGATATCTACCCGGGGGCTCGTGTTTTAGAGGCTGGCGTCGGATCTGGTTCGTTAACCATGGCCCTGTTACGGGCTGTGGGCGATCGAGGGACTGTCGTGAGTTATGAAATGCGGGACGAATTTGCCAGGACCGCAACCAAAAACATTGAGCGCTATATGGGAGCAGTCCCAAACTTTACCTTGAGGTTGGGCGATATTTTTCAAGGGATTCATGAAGACGACCTTCGGGAAGGTCTCTTTGATCGTATTGTGCTTGATTTATCGGAACCGTGGCAGGTCGTGCCACATGCGGTTCAAGGATTACGGTGTGGAGGGCTGTACCTGAGCTTTGTGCCAACAATTCCGCAGGTTATGCAAACGGTTGCGGCGTTGGAGGAGACGCGGGAGTTTGCCCTCATTGAAACATTTGAGACATTATTCCGCACATGGAATATTCAAGGTCGTAGCGTAAGACCTGATCATCGCATGGTCGCCCATTCAGGATTTATCACCGTTGCTCGCAAGATAGATAGGGGGACATGGGAAACTCAATTGCCTGATCAGGAACTCGAAGCCAGCCCAGAAAACACAGAGATGATCATGGAGGATCAAGAACCGCATGAAGAAACGCAGACCTAACGATTGTGTCATTGTTGAACTGCGAAGGATACAAGAGACATGGAATCCAGAGAGAAAACCATCATTATCGTGGACGATGACGATGATATACGGGAACTGGTCGAAATTACGCTAGAGGATTCACAGTATCGTTTGTACACGGCGGAAGATGGAGCCGCGGGCCTCAAGGCTATTCAAGCCCATCGACCGGACCTTGTGATCTTGGACTGGGTGATGCCAGAACTCACGGGGCTTGAAGTGGTTCGGAAGTTACGTGAAAACTCCATCACGGCCGGTATTGCCGTTGTCTTGCTCACAAGCCAAGACAATCGTGATCATCAAGAAGAAATCCAAACACTTGGAATCTTTTCCTACCTTCAGAAACCGTTTAGTCCTTTAGAACTCATCCAGACCGTTCAGAAAGCGTTAGCCGGATGACGTCCGAAGTGTCAGGTGGCATCCCATTTCCTGAAAGAGTCCCTGAGGACGCAAATCTTGCGGTTCAACGTCAATTAGAAGCTTCACGTTCTCAACTCGCACGCTATGCGACAGATCTGAAAACCTTGCTTCAGCGAGAGGCGGCAAAGGCGAGACAAATCACTCGAGTCAACCAACAGTTGAAAGCCTATGCCCGGGACTTAAAAAAGTCCTACGATGCCGAGCAACGAAAAAACCAAGAATTAGAACAGGCCTATGCGGAAACCATTGTCCGTTTATCATTGGCTTCTCGGTACAAAGATGAAGAGACGGGAGGGCATATTGAGCGCTTGAGTCATTATTCAAAAACCATGGCGTTATGCATTGGTTGGAGCGAAGAAGCCGCAGCTCAACTGTTTGCTGCGGCACCCATGCATGATGTGGGGAAAATTGGAATCCCTGATGCCGTATTGGGAAAAAAAGGTCCGTTGGAGGAAGAAGAATGGGAAATGATCAAGACGCATCCGACATTGGGTGCGAGCTTGTTGTCGGGATCTTCCTCCCCATTGTTAAAGATGGCCAGGGAGGTGGCAATCACCCATCATGAACGATGGGATGGGAGCGGGTATCCCTATGGACTTAAGGGAGAACAAATTCCTCTCACCGGGCGAATTGTGATGTTAGGAGACCACTACGATGCGCTGAGAAGTAAGCGGCCGTATAAACCATCCTTCTCTCACAAGAAGACATGTGACATGATGTTGAATGGAAATGATCGAACAAGACCGTCTCATTTTGATCCTGAATTACTGTCAGCCTTTCGCGAAATTCATCAAGAGTTTGATGGGATTTATTCAAAAGTGATGGAAGAAACAGACGGTCTTATCCGATCCTAATGCCCCTGTCTTTTCATGACGGATGAGCAATTAAGATGCAATGAGTTTCACTCATCGAGGATGTTCAACGGCATAGCCAGCTTCCTGCCACGCATTCATACTCCCTTCGACGTTATAGACATGTTTGTATCCAAGCTCCATTAAGGTATTAGCGGCAATATTGCTGCGGTGTCCAGTTTGACAATAGACAACAATATGATCCTCGAGTTTGGCCTCAAGATCTCGATAGCGCTGTGGTAATTCACGATAATCGATATTAAAGTCGGTTCCCGGGATGAACCCTTCCTGATGTTCTTCTGGTGTTCTCACGTCAACGAGGACAAACCCTTTTTGCAAGGGGTCCGAGACTTTGTCGAGTCCGTCCTTTACTTGTTGCACATTGAGTACATAGGGTTGGGCCGCGGAACTCGTGAGGCTCAGTCCCAAGATCACAAACAAAGTAAGAGGGACGATAATGAGGATTTTCACCTGATTCATGTTGAGGTCTCCTTTATAAGTCGTTCACGCAACGGTATACTCATGTGCATTATCAACTTTTACTTGTCATTTCATACGTTTGTGAAACAAGAATCGTCAACTTCCTATAAAAATCTTATGCTCTTGGTAAAGCGTTGGTCAAGTTTGCTGGGAATCGTCTTTGGAGTTGGCGGTCTACTAGGCTGTGGGGCCGGGGTTCTTCTTCATCCAAATGACGCGGGAGGCGGAGTGGTCCAATATGTTTTCCGAAATCATGACGGCCATTTATTGTCGCCGAACCGAACGGATGCGTTACATCAGATCAGACAGTACTGTCATGGTGCCTATCTCATACGAAGAGAAGGGCCGACTCGTGGACGAAAGCGGGTGGTTGAAGGCGTGGCAGGGACAGATGTTGTGACTGAAAATTGGTGGGGCATTGAATTTGACTGTCAGGCAAGACTGACCTCACCCAGTCGTTCGATGAACTCTCAAGTCGGTTGAGTATTTTTCAGGTCGTCCAAGGTGAGAAGACGGACTAATTGAATGCCGTTCTGTTGGAGCCGTTCTTGTCCTTCTTGTTCTGAACGATCGACGATGACTAGGGCATGGGTGACGACAAGCCCGGCGTCTCTTGCGGCTTCTGCGGCTTTAATCAGCGACCCTCCGGTTGTGAGGACATCATCAACGATGAGTGCTGTTTCTCCGGAGGAGAAGGTTCCCTCAATCAGTTTGCCAAGGCCATGATCCTTCGCGTGTTTTCTGACGACAAATGTTCGCCACTCTCGGCGAGACTGAGTCGTGTAGCCATAATCTGAAATACAGGTCGCGAGTGGGATGGCGCCAATTTCAAGTCCGCCAACGAGGTCAAATGCTAAATGTTGGAGAGAGTCATACGCGAGTTTTGCCACAAGGTGACGGGGACCTGGATGAGATAATACAATCCGACAGTCAATATAAAAGGGGCTGGTCCGTCCCGATGCGAGCCGAAACCCGGTTTGCTTATTCCATTGGAACGCGTTGGTCGTATGGAAGGTGTGAAGAAGATCGTGCTTTGACATCATGCAATCGAATGCAAGAACAATTGTGCTGAAAACGGCCATTCTTGTACCATTGGGTCATGAGGAAATGCAAACATGGAGTGTTAACAAAGTCTCGTTCAGCAAGGCCAAATTCGTGAAACGTCGTTCGTCGCTCGTAACTTGCGTAAAACTCTCTTTGTTTTTCACGAAAGACAAGAGACGATTCACGCTTGCGTGCCGAAGCGCTCCCGGCCGCCATAGCCAAGAGGCTACTATGGCGGAGTCGGCACAGCGCGCAGGCACGAGCAACGAGTTATTATGAGGAGTCTATTCTGATGTTTAAGGTGAAGAAACGTCCGCTGAAAAAAGAAAAATTACCTATTCTCTATAATATTCTTGAAAATTATACCGATCATGATCCGCCGGGAAATGTTATGGTTTGTGCCATGACAGAGCCTGAGGACCTTTCGGCCCATGCCAGAGTCTTATCTGAAAGTTATGAGGTCCCTCTGGACACGATGACGAAACTTTTAACGGATGGCGGGTTGTATGAGTATCCTCAAGCCGGGGCACTGGTGACCAAGGGGCTCTTCGTCTGCAAAGTTGATACAGCGGGAGAAGACCCAAAACAAACGTGGGTATTAGATCTTGAGCAATATGCTGATGCCGAGCAGTTACGCCAGAGCTGGGGGCTTTCTATGGAGGAGGCGGCCACTCGTGTCTTTTATCGAACACTTCCCGAAGAATTAAAAGAACGATTGAAGCAAAGGAATCTTGGACTCGACTATGCCAAATTAGAATTGTCGGTTATGCGTGGTGGTGATGTAAAATACATTGATTTTCGCAAAGACTGGTCGCAGCATTTTAAACGAAAGTGCGTGATGCCTGATGGAAAGCTCGTTGAGACAAGCGGTTTGGAAGATTTTTCACAATTTCATGGAGTGAGTCAGGCTGAAGCGCGTACCTTGTTGGATCACGGGGGAACCTGCGAACTGAAGACAGGAGGAGTCCTAGCTTGTCAGATCATCAATGGGCAACCCTCGGTTGCTCGGTTTAATGCGCGACAGTACTCCAAAGCCAAAGCTCTTGTGAAGTCGAAGGAGGTACATATCATGGATGCCTTGAGCGAAGTGGCCATGAGCGACCCGGTATTAATGCGAGCCTTGCAGCGGGCAGATGCGACGACCTAGCTACCATACTCGTTGTTCGTAACTTGTCGCTCGTCTCTCGCATGTTACAAAAGGGGCCTTTGGCTGTTCTTTAGCTATCTTCCCGTCACGCTCGTTACTTCTCTGTTCGTGTCACTTTTCCTTCAACGCTCTCCTTTCTTTCCATTTTTATCAAGAGTGCTTCGTCAAATACCGATCAAATGAATAACAGATCTGCAAGTATCTATAGCGAATCCAAATAGGTTCCAGCTTAACCATACGGACTTTCAACGCGGTATCAAACGCTTCAAGGGTACGGAAATTAATGGAATCAGCTATAGGGTGAGGGCGAACTGGTAATCAAGCATGGGTGAACTACAAGAAATGACCGTGGAAACACTCATAGAAAACTGTGAGGATCTGCCAACGTTGCCCGATGTCTATCTTCGAGTAAGGGATGTGATCGAGGACCCGAAGGCCTCAATGGTTGAGTTGGCGAGAGCACTGTCAGTTGATCCTGGAATGACGGCTCGAGTTTTGAAATTGGTCAACAGTCCTTTTTACGGGCTGTCCGGAAAGGTCGAATCGGTCTCGCGTGCTGCCAGTATTTTGGGAATGCAGCCTATTCATGATCTGGTGCTCGCCAGTTCATTAGCCACCACGTTTTCTCAGATCTCCCCAGCGATT